>DAOWCC010000127.1 GCA_030639665.1 Elusimicrobiota bacterium
TCAGACCATTGCCCAATAGGCATAATGATAGACAGCTAAACAACTATCATCAAACCGCTTAACAGCGTTAACATAGTTTGAGAAGAAAAATGATATATAAAATTCTTGCTGATTTAATTGTGATTACACATTTTGCATGGATATTGTTTATGCTGGCGGGATTTATTGTTGCTATAGCAAGTTTTTGGCGCAAAAGATTTTCCGACTGGAGACTGTTCAGGACACTGCATCTTTGCGGCATAATCTATATTGGCATATTGGCTCTTCTGGGAAAATATTGCCCTTTAACCATACTTGAAAATACTTTGAAAGCGAAATACGCGCCAGAGTCAATGTATCCCGGCTCATTTATAGTTCATTATATTGAGCGACTGGTTTATCCCGATATCAATCCCTTGATAATAGTAATTTCCACGGTATTTATTGCCTTTTTTACTTTGATTGCTTTTATAATTAACCGCCCAAAAAAATAAAAAGCCACCGAATACAAACAATGAGGCCATGTCTTGGAACACAAACCTTTTGATTCATCAGATGAGGGTTTAGGTTGCTATGTAGTTATTTTTTATGTTTTTACTCTCCCCTATCCATCCATTTGCTCATGCATTATTTTATTTTCTATAATTAATTTATATAGCTTGTTGGAGGCAAAATGTCTACGGCGCAAACCTTAAATAAAACCGCTCTTAATGAAATCGCAAAAAAATATAATGGTAAACTGGTTGATTTTCACGGCTGGCAGCTGCCTATTCAATTTGAAGGAATTTTAAAAGAACATACGGCTGTAAGAAATTCTGTCGGCATATTTGATGTCTCTCATATGGGACAGATTTTTTTAAACGGACCGGACGCTTTCAAACTTATTCAAAAAACAAATACCAATGATTTCAGACTGGCCACTATTGGCAAGGGCGTTTATTCTCATATAACCAATGAAACAGCCGGCATAGTGGACGACATTATAGGATTTTGCCTGGCGCTTAACAGATACATTGTAATCGTTAATGCCACCACCGTAGAAAAAGACTATGCGTGGCTAAAAGAGAAAGCTTTAAAAATGAATGTTGAAGTTGTTAACCGAAGTTCGGAATTTTCCATGATAGCTCTTCAAGGCCCGAAAGCCATTGATATGATGGAAAAATTCGCTCCTGAGGCAAATAAACTTTTGCGTTTCGGCATTATTGAGAAAAAGATTCTTGATAAAGATTGCTTTATAAGCAGAACGGGCTATACCGGAGAAGACGGTTTTGAAATAACCGCTCCTCATGAAATTATAGCCGATATTTGGCAACAGTTTATGGAACTTGGCAAGCCTTATGACATAGTTCCTTGCGGACTTGGCGCCAGAGACACATTAAGACTTGAGGCGGGTTATTTATTATATGGGCAAGACGCTGATGATGACCATACAACCATCGAAGCTGGTTGCGGATGGGCGGTATGTTTTGAAAAAGGCGAATTTACCGGCAGGTCTATCCTCCTTAAACAAAAAGAAGAAGGCTTAAAAAGAAGATTAAAAGGCATTATTCTTGAAGAGAGAGGCGTACCGAGACCGGGCTCTAAAGTATTTAAAGACGGAAAACAGATAGGAACGCTTACCAGCGCCACTTATTCCCCCACTTTAAAAAAAGGCATAGGTTTGGGTTATTTAGATATGCCAAAACTAAAAAGCGGTGAGGAAGTGGAAATTGAATTACATTCCAAGCTGATAAAAGCTAAAATTACCAGAATGCCCTTCCATAAGGGATCGGCTTCAAAAATTTAAATATACTTCACTGAAGGAGAATTATATGCCAAAACAAGATGAAATAAAATATACGAAAACACATGAATGGATATTTGTTGAAGGCGAGAATGCCACAATAGGCATTTCCGAACATGCTCAAGGAGAAATGGGCGATGTGGTTTTTGTGGAACTTCCCAAAATGGATCAAAAACTTGAAAAAGAAAAACCCTGCGCCGTTGTGGAATCGGTAAAATCCGCTTTTGACATATACGCGGCAGCTTCAGGAGATGTTACGGCGATAAACGATAAGCTCGACGGTGATCCGGCTTTAATAAACACTTCTTCACTTGAAGACGGCTGGATGTATAAAATCAAGCTCAGCAATCCTGATGAATTGAAAGATTTAATGGATTTTACCGCTTATCAAGAATTCATAAAACAAAGTGCATAATTAGAGAGCAGAGAGTAGAAAGAAGTAAGCAGTAACTGCTTAACAAATAGAAAATTCTCTGCCATACTATCACGCTATTTATTAAAGTTTGTAATTTATTTTTTTCTATTACTGTAGCGCTACCCTACTGAGGACCTAACCATGTTCATATCCAATACAAAAAAACAGCAAGATGAAATGCTTAAAGAAATAGGCGTTTCATCTTTTGAAGAATTGATTAAAAAAATTCCGGCTAAATATTTAAATTCAGACTTTAATATCAGCGAAAAGCCTTTAACGGAAGTGGAGGCTCATAGAAAATTTTCGGAGCTCTCCGCTAAAAATCAAAAAGTTTTGAATTTTGTCGGAGCCGGGGCTTATGAACGCTATACTCCCTCGGCCGTAAAACATATTGCCGAGCGGGGAGAATTTTTAACCGCCTATACTCCTTATCAGGCGGAAGCAAGCCAGGGCCTTTTGCAAACCATTTATGAATACCAAAGCCAAATATGCGCTTTATTTGATATGGAAGTTTCAAACGCCTCCGTATATGACGGCGCCAGCGCCTTGGGAGAAGCGGTAAGAGCTTGCGCGCGTATAACATCCAAGAAAAAAATACTTTATCCCAAATCATTAAATCCTCAATATCTGACAACCTTGAAAACTTATTTTGGAAATTCTTCCGAATACACATTTGAAGCGATTGAACATTCGGGCGGAAAAATAGATATCGCGTCCCTCAAAAATAAATTGGACGAAAATACAGCTTGTGTAATAGCTCAAAGCCCCAATTTTTTCGGCACACTGGAAGATATGCGGGAAATCTCCGACCTTGCTCACGAAAAAGGAGCCCTCTTTACGGCTGTAACGGATCCCATGAGTCTCGCGCTGGTAAATCCTCCCGGCTCTTATAACGCGGATTTCGCGGTGGCGGAAGGACAAAGTCTCGGACTTCCCCTTAATTATGGCGGGCCGTATCTCGGCATTTTTACTTGTAAAAAAGCTCATATCCGTCAGATGCCCGGCAGGCTTGTCAGCATGACGACCGATACCGAAGGCAAAAGAGGTTTTGTTCTTACCCTTCAAGCCAGAGAACAACATATACGCAGAGATAAAGCCGCGTCCAATATTTGTTCAAATGAAGCTCTTTGCGCCTTAATGGCGACAATATATATGACTTTGCTCGGCCCCGAAGGAATGAAAGAAGCCGCCGAAGCCAACGCTTTTAATACGCGCTATGCCTTGAAAGAACTTTTGGCCATAGACGGAATTACGCTTAAATTTGATAATCCCTTCTTTAATGAATTTGTTGTGGATTTCCCCAACCATCCCTGTGAACTCAGAAAGAAGATAATTAAAGAAGACGGCATAGATATAGGTCTACCTTTAAAAAAATTATATCCCGATATGGAAAACTCTCTTCTTGTTTGCGCGACTGAAACAAAAACAAAAGAAGATATAGATAAACTGACGGCGGCGCTTAGGAGGAATTTATGAATCAAAATATAATGCAAGATGATTCCGCTTTGGGCATAGAAAAATCCATAGAAGGCCGACGGGCGATTAGATTCAATAAGATTGAGGACGATTCACTCTCTCTTGATATTCCCAATAATCTTTTAAGAAAAACAAAACCTTATTTACCTCAATTATCGGAACTGGATGCCGTTAGGCATTTCACAAGACTTTCCCGCCGTTCATTTTCTCTGGACACCCATTTTTATCCTTTAGGCTCCTGCACCATGAAATACAATCCTAAAATAAATGAAGATATTTCAATGTTTGAAGGTTTTGCCAATCTCCACCCTCTTGCCATGGACTCCTGCGCGCAAGGCACGCTTGAAATGCTTTATGACGCGGAAAAAATCCTTTGTGAAATATGCGGCATGGACGCCATGACTCTTCAACCCGCCGCCGGAGCGCATAGCGAATTCACGGGAGCTTTGGTAGCCAAGGCTTATTTTGAAAAAAAAGGCGAAAGCCAAAGAACGGAAATCATAGTTCCAGATTCCGCCCATGGCACCAATCCCGCCACAGCCGTTATGCTGGGCTTTAAAACCGTAAATATTAAATCAACCTCTGACGGACAAATAGATTTGGAGGCCCTGAAAGCCGCCATATCGGACAAAACAGCCATCTTAATGCTTACCGTTCCCAATACACTCGGCATATTTGAATTTAATATTGAAGAAATCACCCGCATAGCGCATGAGGCCGGCGCCTTGGTTTATATGGATGGAGCCAATTTTAACGCTTTAATGGGTATTATAAAACCGGGAAAATTCGGCATAGATATAATGCATCTCAATATGCATAAAACATTTTCAACCCCTCACGGCGGCGGCGGCCCCGGAGCGGGCTCGATAGGCGTAAATAAACTTCTTGAAGAATTTCTGCCTTATCCCAGGGTAATTAAAGAAAACAATGAATTTAAAATAAAAACGGATTATCCGAACTCGATAGGGAAAATCAAAGCATATTTCGGAAATGTGGGCGTGCTTTTAAAAGCCTATGCTTACCTGCTAATGCATTCAAAAGAAACTCTGGGAGAAACAGCCAGAAATGCCATAATAAACGCCAATTATCTTTTGAAAAAACTGAAAAAAAACTATCCCGCTTATTGCGAAGATTATTGCATGCATGAATGTGTTTTAACTCCCTCCAAGGAATTAACATCCAATAAAGTAAAAACCCTGGACATAGGCAAAAGACTGCTGGATTACGGCTTTCACGCTCCGACCGTATATTTTCCGCTCATAGTTCATGAAGCGATAATGATTGAACCCACTGAAACGGAATCCAAGGAAACTATGGATTTATTCGTTGAAGCTATGGAAAAAATATTTGAGGAAGGCAAAACAAATCCTGAAATTGTAAAAGCGGCCCCTCATTCTCTTTCCGTTAAAAGACTGGATGAAGTAGCGGCGGCAAGAAAACCCAATATCAAATGGGATATCAGCGATACAGCTAAACAGCTTGGCAGCGCGACAGAAACTAAAAAAGAAGAATGCGCCAAATAAAGATTACCTTTTACTCTGATTTCTACTTTCTGATATCTGATCTCTATTCATTATGACCAAAGGCCTAAAAATCAACACTCCCCCCTTAAATGTTTTTGAGCAAATGGCCGCAGATGAAATAATGTGCGATAATAAGCCCGAAAAATTCATTTTGAGATTTTATAATTGGAAAGAGAAGGGCATTACTTTTGGCTATTCACAGCGCCATAATTTTGTTACTGACGCGGCGCGAAATGAAAATAAACAAAACTTTCCAATGACGCGCCGTCCTACGGGCGGCGGCATAGTTTATCATGAAACGGATTTAACCTTCTCGTTTATTTTCCATTTACCCGGAGAATTTTTCAAGCCGGTTGAAACCTATAGACGCGTTCACAATGCCATAAATTCCCAATATGCCGAAGCGGGAAAAGACCTTAATCTTCTTGAGAAGAAAGAATCAAACTATGATATAAACAATCCCATAATGGATTGCTTTCAAAAACCCGTGGATATGGATATCTTATGCGAAGGAAAAAAAGCCTTGGGCGGGGCTTTGAGAAAATTTGGCGATTATATGCTCTATCAGGCATCGCTTCAAATGGCTGAAGTTAGAGAAAACTCCGATTTTCATAAAGATATCATTGCCAAAGCCCTCTCAAAAGAGTTTAATATATCTTGGATTGACGAGAATCTCAAGGATACTCATTTGGAAACTTTGGAGAAACTCGCGCAATCCAAATATTTAACGGATGAATGGAACAAAAGAATATAGCAACATTAGCTCGACGGAGATGCAGAGCGACAGCGAGGCAGTAACTGCAAATGGTGTCGTTTCTGTAAAACTACTGCACTGTGGCACTGCCGCACTGTAGCACTATTTATAGGAGGCCTTATGGTCGCATTCGTACTGTGTAAACTTATAGCGGGTCTTGAACAAAAAGCGATACAGCAGATAAAAAATATCCGCGGCATAAAAGATGTTTATTTAACCTTCGGCGGCTGGGACGCCATCTTGGTGGCGGAATCCGATACCATAGACAAACTCAGCGCTCTTTTAGTCCGCGAAATACGCGGCATACACGGAGTTCAAAGTACTGAAACATTGGTTACGACCAATTTATAATTCAGTTTTATAAAGCGAGGAAGAAATCATGGGAAATTTTCAAAATCCTGAGAATAAACTTATTCTTATTGTGGACGATGATGACAGCGTGCGAGAGCTTTTGGAATTTCTTGTAAAAAAAGAAGGCTTTAAAACCGAAACGGCGGCGGACGGACAGCAAGCCTTGGATCAAGCGCGCAAACACGAACCTGACCTGATTTTATTGGATCTTATGCTGCCAAAATTCGGCGGTTTCGAAATAGTAAGAGAGCTGCAAGTAGACGCGGGAGACATTCCAATCATAATAATAACGGGCCGCTATACCGACAGGTCCACTTCGGATATGATAAAACTTGAGTCCAATGTAAAAGATTTTATTGAAAAACCCGTTAAGCCCCCCGTTTTAACGGCATTGATACATAAAATACTCAGCACTCAGCCAAGAAGATAATCCAATATTATCGCGCAAATGAACTTTAAAAAAAGCATTCTCAAAGCTATTGCCGTTATTTTTTTCATAAACGCGTTTGCCATTATAGACTCCAATATAAGAACCCTCGAATATAAAAAAAAAGCCGACCGATATGCCGCCTGGAATAAAAACCCCTTGGAAAAAGAAAAGCACTTTGAAAAAGATAATTTAAAGCGCAGAAAGAAACTGGATAAACTCTTTAAATCAAAAAAAATCAATAAAGAGAAGTACGCCGTGGAATTGGAAAATTTAATTTTTTTAAAAAAATTTAAAATCGGCGAAAGCTCCGCCAAATATTCATATTTTTGGAATAAAAACCCCTTGGAAA
>DAOWCC010000247.1 GCA_030639665.1 Elusimicrobiota bacterium
ATATTTATTTGTTTTATTGCCAGAGAGTCTTTACCTTTAATAATGTTTTCTATTCCGCTTGAAAGCAGTATTTCCCAATCTTCGGAATATTCGCCGATTTCCACAATAGGATAAAAAGCATTTATAAGATTAAGCCGTTTTGAAAGATTTAACACCTCGGTATCGGGCAAAAGATCCTTGGCTTTTAGCATCAACATGCTGTTTGCTTTGGCATAATCGCGCTTTTCTATCGCGTCTTTAATGTCTTTAAGTCTCGGGTCATTGAGGCTCGCGACATTTTTTGTGCTCTTATAATCGGATTTTTCTTTAAGTTCTTTATATTGCTCAAGCACTTGCGCGGCGTATTGTTCTTCCACCGTCGGGCCTCCAAAATGATAAGTCATGGCCAGCTTATGATTGCCCGCGGTATCTTTAATAGTGCCGAGCGGCATGGAAAAACCATAATCAAAGCCCACTTTATTTATTTTATATGAAAGTCCGGCGGAAATTTGTTTAAAGTCTCTGTCTCCTATGGTTAAAGCCGACCTTATCGCGAAATCTCCTTTATTTAGGCTTGGGAAAGTTCTTTCAGCCGCCACCGTAAAATTTTTATCCGTTTTTCCCGTCGGGCCTTTTTCAAATTCCAATTGAGAGGTTAATATCATCCAAAGTGTTTTATGTGAAACTCCCAATCTTGTTCTCATGGGCAGTTTATCTTCATCTGAAGAAAACGCCATATTGGGACCGAGAAGCCCCTTTATGGCAACTCCTAAGGTGTATTTTTTCGTCAATGTATAAAGGAGTCCTATATCCAAATCGAGAGCCGATTTGGAGTTTTCTCCCATAAGAACGGTGTCTATGCTGCCGGTGGCATTAATTCCGTCCATGGCATTATAGGCTTCATCAGTTTTTGTAAATGAATGGCTGAGATATTTTAGCGATGAGCCCAAGGCAAATTTTCTAAACAGGCTTGTTTTTGAGAATTTATAGCCATAAGAGATGTGAATTGTTTCTTCACTGTAAAGACCGGATAAGCTGAATTGATTCCATAAAAATCCCAAGGTTCCGCGTTTTGATTGCAGAGGCAAGGCAAAGGCCATATTGCTGATTCCAAGGTCTGAGCCGTCGCTTAGTCCGCTATATAAAATGGCATGCGATGCCATAACTTTAGGTCTTTCAATATTACCGAGTCCCGCTGGATTATAATAAACGGAATGCACATCATCGGCAACCGCCACAAAAGCGTTTCCCATGCCGGGAACTCTGGCCCCCACTCCCATATCGTCAAAAAGAGAATGGGCGCTCATATTAAATATGGCGACAAGGCAAAATGAAATTATTATCAAGCTGAATTTTTTATTTAAGTTTCTCATTCTCTTTGTTCCTTTTTTGCTGTCTAGCCGCCTAGTCGTCTAGCAGTTTGCTTCTTCTTATCTTATTACTATAACTGTTCCTCTATACACTTTATCACCGATTACTATTTGGTAAATGTAAACCCCTCCCGGAGCTCTTTGTGAACCGCTATTGGGGTCCCATGCCAGTTCAGAATAGTTATCCGAACCTGAAACATCAGCGTTTTGCATTTTCGCGACCAGTCTGCTTTTTAAACTGTATATTTTCCCGCTTACAAATAAGTCCATCGGATTATAACATTGAAAAACAAACGAATCGTTTTTTCCATCGCCGTTAGGCGTTACAAATTTTGTCATCGCTTTTGAATCTTCAACATTTATGGAAAAAGGTTTAAATAATTTTTTTTCACTTTTGGCGCTTTTGACAATTTCAAAAATAGGCGCGCGTTCGGTGACGGTAGTCGTGGTTTTAATTAAAAACGAAGGCTTTTCCACGGCGGCATTAATTTCCCCCGAGCAGAAAAAAATGAATACAAAAAATAAACTCAAAATTAATAAACATTTATTCATGATATAGATAATTTTACTTTTCAATTATGACTATTTTATTACAGAAATATTATTTGTGTTAGAGAGCACTGTCCTTTAATTGTTATGTTTCTGTAATATTTTAGTCGCAAGCAAAAATTATAATTATTAATACATATGAATACGCTTAATCCTACCACCCAAACAAGTGGCTTAGCCACTTTACAATATACCCGCTTTAGCGAGTGTTTTGGTGGTAAGGGTAAATACATATCGCTATTTTTTGCTCTAACGGTATTTAATATCTTTTTTGCCGGCGATATTTATTGCGCCAAAAGCGAAAGCGCGAATTTCATAGATGTTAACGCGGCAATCGCGCAAGGTTTAAAATCCAATTTTTCCTCTACATTTAATAATTTTTCATCTATCGAGACCGCGGCAGTCAGCACAAATACATCTGCTTCATTTATGGGCCGTAGCG
>DAOWCC010000081.1 GCA_030639665.1 Elusimicrobiota bacterium
ATTTACATTTTCAGCATTGGCGGACCAGTTAAACGCGCCGTTAATGAGAAAAGCATTGTCGATTATAGTGAATTTATTATGCATTCTGCCTTTATAAACTCTGCCGTCCATAAATTTGAGAACCATTTCATTTTTAAGCGCCTCATGATAAAAAGGAAATTTCATTCCCGCCGATAGCATAAGTTTTATTTTTATACCGCGATCTTTAGCGCGAATTAAAGCTTTCATAATAGGCTTGGATGTCATAGAGAACATGGCTACATTTATTTCAAAAGAAGCGGAATCTATGGCTTTTACTATCGCGTCCGTAGTTCCGCCTTTGGGCGAAAAAACATATTTGGGAAAAATCTGTCCGTTAAAACTTACCGAGGGATTCGGGTCATAAGGAATCGGCCCCGGCGGAGGGGGAATGGCATTCAAATCATAAGCTGAAATAGCTTGATCCCACATCCATTGAAAATTGGCTTGATACCCCCGGATTATCTCACTGTCATAAACAAACATCATATTTTCATAGTTTGATTTTTCAGCGGTAAAAGTCCAATTGGCCGAACCCATTTGCAAAGCGGCGCCGTCAAAAATGGCGTATTTATTATGCATGGACCCTGAACGAATTTTGCCGCGCATAACCTTAATATCCATGCCTTTATCTATCAAAACCTTTAAATCTCTTCCCACGCGGGGCGAGACATGGCCATAATCAAATATGATTCTTACTTTAACTCCTCTGTCCTGAGCGTCCATTATTGACTGCGTTACTTCTTCAAGTTTTAGATTATAAAGAGCTATATCAAGAGTGTAATTGGCGTTCTTAACGGCATTGACTAAAATCGGAGTTATATTTGTTTCTTCGGTGAAAATGCAATTTGGAATGCCCGTATAATTAAATTTTTCATATACGGGAACTTTTGTTTTCTCCAGCCTGAACGGCGTGGAAATATTAACCCTACCACTTGAACACTGATGGGTGTCCATAGCTGTCCTTTGAAGGCCCAGTCCACTCGCTTGCGATTCGTAAGATTCGCCCTTTGTCGAATAAGCGGGTGGTAGGGTGAATTCAATATTTTGATTATTTAATAAATCTTTGGCATTCAGGGTTTCAAACTTTGAAAAATCTGAAGCAAAAAGAGATGAGGATGAAAGTATAAGTATTGTTAATGCATGAAAAAAACTTCTCACTATTGAGCCTCCGAAGCAATCGCAATTTTTTTTGCAGTTGCGGAGTACCCCCTGCTTAAATTTCAGCCCTCAATTATAATAAAGAACAACTGGAATTTAGGGGGTACATAAATTTTATCACTACCTATATATTAACAGTAAACAAGAATTCGGCCATGAGGCTTTTGGCCTTACAATTTATATTTAAGGACCTAGGGGAAAATAGTCCGAAATGGCAAAAAAATCACTTAGCGTTTTTTAGTTTCAATTCACCAGTCTCAAGTCACAAGAAAAGGCAAACAACCCGAAAAAACAAAGGCTTAAAAACAATATAGAGTTTTTTTCATCGCATACATCAAAAGGGAAGGTTCAAGGAATATAAAAGATATAATAACAGGAAGGGAGATACAATGAACATAATTACTGAAGTTTTTGAACATTCCGTGATGATAACCGTCTTTGTCTTTGTAATGATGATGTTCGTGGATTATCTAAATGTTTTCACAAAAAACAAAATACAAGAAATGATAGCGAGCAAACGCCGTTTTAAGCAATATTTTACGGCCTCCTTTTTAGGTTCCATTCCCGGGTGCTTAGGTTCATTTATGAATGTCTCGCTTTATGAACGAGGACTTCTCTCTTTTGGCGCCCTGGCGGGGGGAATGATTGCCACATCCGGCGATGAAGCTTTTGTCATGCTGGCATTATTTCCGAAGCAAGCCATTTTACTATTCGCTATTTTATTTATTGTCGGTCTTGTGTCGGGTTATATAATTGATAAAACCGCGTACGCCTTAAAAATAGAACCTTGCGGTCCCTGCCACTTATCTCAAGTTTCTCATGGCGATGAATGCCGCTGTTTTGATATACAAGAAACCATTGAAAGCTTTAAAAACTTAAGCTTATCAAGATTTCTAATTTTATTTCTTCTCTTAGGCTCGCTTTATGGATTATTTACCGGCGCTATCGGTCCTCACGATTGGGGTTGGAAAAAGAACTCACTTACGCTTCTTCTTTTACTGGCTAATTTTATAGTTATTACGGTGCCTGAACATTATTTGCAGGAGCATATTTTCAATCATATAGTAAAAAAACATCTCTGGAAAATATTTTTGTGGAGTTTTGGAGCCTTGCTGTTTGTGAACATAGGATTTAAGTTTTGGAATCTGGAAGCTTTTGTTCAGCAACATATGGTTTGGGTGCTTTTAATAGCGGCCTTAACGGGAATAATCCCCGAATCAGGTCCGAACCTTTTATTCGTTATGCTTTTTGTAAACGGAACAGTGCCTTTTTCAGTTCTTTTAACCAGTTCCATCGTGCAAGACGGTCATGGCATGCTCCCTCTTTTCGCTTATTCCTTAAAAGATTCTCTATGGATAAAGCTGTTTAATCTGATAATCGGCTTGGGATTGGGTTTAATATTATTTATGATGGGATATTAAAAACGCGCTAAGCGCATTTTTAGCAACTGGTGACTTGCAACCGGTGACCGGTAAAAAAGCGCTGAGCGCTTTTTTACCTTAAGGCCTATATAAAAATAGGACGATGGGCGGATGACAAACCTTTTTTCTTTCGCTATAATAAAAGTATGGAAGCCACAAAAAACAAAACAATAATCAACCATATAACGGTAGAACCTAATAATTGGAAAAATGAATTTACCGCCTTATATCCCGATCCTTCTTTTATAGAAAAAGTTTTAAGCTATCCTCACGCCCATTTCGCGGCCTATAATGGCGAAAAAATTGTGGGACATGCCATTATTCACTATATTGAAAACAAATGGGTTTTGGGCAGTATTGTGGTTAAACCCGAATTTCGCCAGCAAGGAATAGGAAAAGCGTTAACCAAAGTTCGCATTGATTATGCTAAAAAATTAGGAATAAGAAAACTTTGGTATCATTCCAAGAATGATAATCTAATGGCTATCTGTTGTCATGTCGGTTCAGGTTTCAAAAAAATATGTTCTCATGAAACCAATTGTACTTCCACCACAGCGCATTGGTATTATATTGAAACTTCAACCGCTCTCAATCCTGAATTAAATTAATATTCCAATGGGAAGCTCTCCTATCTACGGGGGTTTATAGGCCTTTTGACCTATAAGAAAGCGGGTCTAATGGACATTGCGGCGCCACATATATTTTTTTTATACTTACAATGATGATGTCAATCTGAACGATTAAAGTGATCATCACAAAGCAAACAAATTTGAAGACTCCGTTAGTTGGGCGCGCAAGCGTCCGTGAAAATGCCTCGGCGCATCCGGGGCGTTTTTATTTTACGCCGCGGAAAAACTCTTTAAATACTCCCAAGCCATTATTTGCGTTTATCCTGATTTATCCTGTTAATCCCGTCGGATACTTTGTTTTTTCTAAACAACTTTTTAGACAAGATTTACAGGATATAAAAAACTGCATAACACGAATAACGGAAACAGCAAATCGCAGAGAACGCAGAAAAAGAATAAGAGAATAAAAAAACTTTGTGGACTCTCTTTGTGTAAAATCTCAGCGTCCTCTGCGTTAAAAAGAGTTCCCCGCTAAAAGCGGGGCCAATTTATTTTGAGGTCTTTACATTTATCCTGATTTATCCCGTCAGATACTTTGTTTTTCTTAACAACTTTTTAGACAGGATTTAACGGATATAAAAAATAGCAAGATATCCACAATAATTGTGAAAGAAGGGTCTTTTTTGCAAAACGCTTATTCAAAAAAAGCAATAATGTTGAAAAAGAATTTTGAGACCGATAAAAACCAGTATTATTCCCCCGATAATTTCAACCTTGTTTTCAAAAAAACGAGCCAGCTTTTTTCCCGTAAATAACCCTAAAAGAGCGACAAAAAAAGTTATTATGCCAATGATTATAGCGGGATAAAATATAGAAACTTTCAGCATAGAGAAAGTTATGCCAATGGCTAAAGCGTCTATGCTTGTGGCCAAACCAAGAAAAAAAATAATAAAAAGTTTAAAGGGATTTTTTTCTTTATTTTCATTTTTTTTGAAAGATTCCCAAATCATTTTTCCGCCGATAATAATAAGCAATGAAAAAGCTATCCAATGGGCAAACTGTGAAACAAATCTTTCCATTGTATTGCCCGCCAACCATCCCATAACAGGCATTAGGCCCTGAAACATGGCAAAAATAAATCCCATTTTAAGAGCATTAACCAAAGAAATTTTCTTGGCATTAGCTCCGCTTGCCACCGATACCGCGAAGGTATCCGCGGATAAGGCGAATGCTATCAGCAAAATTTCAATATTGGTCATGTTTTTAGTTTTTTAGATATTTGCTTGAATTGAAGATATGGCGCACATATCAATAATATCATCGACGGAGCAACCTCTTGAAAGGTCATTAATGGGGGGATTTAAGCCTGAAATTACAGGTCCGATAGCCTTGGCGCCCGCGAGCCGTTCAACCAATTTATAAGCTATATTACCGCTATTTAAATCGGGAAAAATCAGAACATTGGCTTTTCCCGCGACAGCGCTTTCCGGCGCTTTAGCTTTTCCTATCCAATCCACTATGGCCGCGTCTGCCTGCAATTCACCGTCAACATCAAGAGAAGGAAATTTTTGTTTTGTAATTTTGAGAGCTTCTTTTACTTTGTCCACTGAAGCATGCTGAGCGCTTCCTTTGCTGGAAAATGAAAGAAAAGCGATCTTGGGATTAAGACCGCAGATATCTTTGGCGACGGAATTGGCGGCATTGGCAATATGAGCTAAAATAGCGGCTGAAGGTTCAATATTAAGACCGCAGTCGGCAAAAATAAAAAGAACATTTTCTTTTCCCGCAAATCCGGGTATTTCCATAATAAAACTGCTTGTCGCGGGGGGAATGCCGGGATAAAGTTTTCTTGCCTCAAGAGCGGGTTTCAAAACATCTTTTGTCGAATGAACGGCTCCTGCAACCATCGCGTCGCTATAGCCCAAAGAAAGTAAAGCGGCTGATAAATACATTTTATTTTCAACCAATTGAAAAGCGGCGGAAATATCTATCTTTTTAATCTCCGCCCATTTTTGGGCGCATTCTTGTTTTAATTTATCGTCGATAATGATGATTTCAAATTTAGCTTTTTCCAAAAAACTCGCATCGCGGGATCTTTCCGCTTCATTTAATAAAACTATCGGAAAACATATTTTTTTTTGAGCCGCTTTCTGGGCCGCTTCAAGAATCCGCGTATCTTCTCCCTCGGGAAGAAGCACTTTCGCGGGATTTTTAAAAGCTTTTTTTCTTAAAAAATCAGAAATCATTCTCAACTTATCACCTTAAGCTGCTGCAAAACTTTTTCCACAACTCCTTTAATAGCCAAAGCTGAAGGGGAATCTGAAAATTTCTCAACAAATAACTCTCCCTTATCTTCGGCCTCCATCATATTTGAATCAAAAGGAACTCTGCCTAAAAAATCAACACTTAAATCCTTGGCCGCCTTTTCGCCGCCGCCCGATTTAAAAAGATTTAATTCTTTGGCGCAATGGGGACACTCGAATGTCGTCATATTCTCCAAAATACCCAAAACATTAATTTTTAATTTTTTAAGAAAATTAACCGCTTTTTTAGAATCAAGCAAAGCTATATCTTGTCCGGTGGTTACTACAATGCCGCCGGTCATTTCAGGCAAAAGCTGGCATATTGACAAAGGCTCATCGCCCGTGCCCGGAGGAGCGTCTATTATCAAATAGTCCAAATCACCCCATTGAACATCCGACAGAAACTGTTTAATAAGACCTATTTTAAGCGGACCTCTCCATATAAGAGGTTCTTCGCTTTGAGGCATCAAAGAACCCATGGACATCATTTTAAAGTTTTCTTTTACTTCTATCGGCTCCAAAGTTTTGCCGTCCGTATTGGGAGTTTTTCCTTCTTGCCCCGTCATTTTGGCAAGAGAGGGGCCGTGAACATCAATATCAAGCAGTCCCACTTTATGGCCTGAAGCGTTTAAAGCTGCCGCTATATTTACGGCAATGGAACTTTTGCCCACACCGCCCTTATTGCTCATAATCAAAATCTTATTGCGTATTTTTGCCATATTTTCTTTTATTCTTGACACACTGTCATCAACATCTATTTTATGCATAAATTCTCCTTAAAAACCATTATGGTCGTCCGATGCGCATAGGTTTATGTTTTTATTTTCCCCTTGCCTGTCCATCAAAGCAGCAGCGTCGAAAGTTGTACAAATTGGCTTTCATAATTTTGTGTGAGGAAGTTTAATGCTGTTCCTTATCGCCAAGTTACCTAATTGCCTTGTCCCATACTATTATTATAGTTTTTTTTGAATATAAATGGTGGCTGACCCCATTTTTGGGTTTGCTGCTTCATATAATTATTTTGTTATAATACATTTATCTTATATATACATACAAAGTTGGAGAAAAACAATGAAACCGATTAAGACTCCTCAAGAAGCGGCAGCGGACATCAAAGACAATTCCTCAATAATGATAGGCGGCTTTATGTGTTGCGGCCATCCATTCTCGATTATTAACGCCATTATTGAAACAGGCGCTAAAAATCTCACTTTAATTACAAATGACGCGGGCTATCCAGATATTGGCATTGGGAAACTTATTTGCCAAAACAGGACGAAGAAACTTATCGTTTCCCATATAGGCCTAAATCCCGTAGCCGGAAACAAAATGAATTCAAAAGAAATGGAAGTGGTTCTTGTTCCGCAAGGCACATTGGCCGAAAGAATTAGAGCGAAGGGAGCGGGACTAGGGGGAGTATTGACTCCCACCGGCATAGGCACTGAAGTTGAAACGGGAAAACAAAAAATCACGGTAATGGAAAAAGACTATTTGCTTGAGACTCCCATTGAAGCTGATTTCGCTCTCATCCAAGCCGCTGTTTGCGATAAATACGGCAATTGTTTTATAAATAAATCGGCTAAGAATTTTAATCTTGTCATGGCTATGGCCGCCAAAACGGTTATTGTCGAAGCTGATAAGATTGTTGAACCGGGAGAAATTGATCCCGAACAGATTACCGTGCCGGGTGTTTTTATAACCGCCATAGTTCAAGCAAAAAAAGAAGACACTGTTCAAAAGGTTTGGAATTAACTAACGGAGATTTTAAAAATGACTGAAAGAGAAATTAAAAGAACAAGAATAGCAACAAGAATAGCCAATGAATTTCCTGACGGAGCCTTGGTAAACTTGGGAATAGGCATGCCCACTCTGGTGGCCAACTTCCTTCCTAAAGATAAAACCATACTTTTGCAATCTGAAAACGGCTTTATCGGTCTCGGCCCCAAACCTGAAGAAAAAGATGAAGACAGAGATTTGGTAAACGCGGGGGGAAATCCCGTAACCATGCTGCCGGGAGGCTGTTTTTTTGATTCCGTTCTCTCATTTTCAATTATCCGCGGACGACATGTGGATTATACGGTGCTGGGAGCGCTGGAAGTTGATGAACAAGGAAATCTCGCCAATTACATGATACCCGGCAAAATGGTTCCCGGCATGGGCGGAGCCATGGACCTTGTCGTGGGAGCTAAAACCGTTGTCATAGCCATGGAACACTTAAACAAAAAAGGGCAATGTAAAATACTGAAAAAATGCTCGCTTCCTCTTACCGCCAAAGGCGAAGTGGATATAATTGTGACCGATATGGCTTTTATCAGAGTTACAAAAAAAGGGCTTGTCCTTGAAGAAATCGCCGAGAATACGACGGTGGAAGAAGTTCTGAAAAATACCGAAGCAAATTTGACGGTGGCGGGAAATCTTTCCAAATTTTAAGGATATATAATGAATAAAAAAATAGCCATTACCTGCGCCATAACCGGCGCTGAAACAACAAAAGAGCAACAGCCCGCTCTTCCGGTAACTCCCGAAGAATTGGCCGATTCAGCTTATGAATGTTACCTGGCCGGAGCCTCGGTTGTTCATCTTCATGCCAGAGACAAAGAGGGAAAACCGACACAGAACCCCGAAATTTTTAAAAAAACCATAGATTTAATTCGTAAGAAATGCGATATGGTAATTGAACTGACCACGGGCGGCGCTGTCGGCATGACGCCGGAAGAAAGAATAGCGCCCGTAAAACTCAAGCCCGATATGGCTTCCCTGGATTGCGGCTCGGTAAATTTCGGCAATGAATATATTTTAAATCCCTTGCCCGTTATGAGAGAATTCGCGTCGGTGATGAATGAAAATAATGTAAAACCCACGCTTGAATGTTTTGACGCTTCACATGTTTTCGCCTCGCAAATACTTATAAAAGAGGGTTTAATCAAACCGCCCTATCATTACGGTTTTGTAATGAATGTTTTTGGCGGCGTGAGATATACCCCAAAAATGCTCAGTTGTCTTATTGATTTATTGCCGCCGGAAAGTTTTTTCACCGTTATGGGCATCGGCAGGTCATATCTGCAAGCTATGTACGGGGCCATAGCCTTCGGCGGTTTTATAAGAGTTGGTTTTGAAGATAATATTTATTACTCAAAAGGACGACTTGCCGCATCAAACGCGGAACTGGTGGAAAGAGCCGTTAGAATAGCAAAAGAAGCGGAGCTTGAAATTGCAAAACCCGAAGATGTCAGAAAGATGTTTCAAATAAAAAATTAGGAGATCATATGACAATGACCGATACAAAAAACATAACAATAAAATCCGACGGAAATCCGTTTGGCGCGCACAGAGTGCTGGAGCCTAAAGGCGTTCTGCCTCAACCCGCTTTAAAAATTAACAATAATATGGACTATATTTATGACAATGAAATGCTCATTGAAGTTGAAACCTTAAATATAGATTCGGCAAGCTTCACTCAATTAAAAGAAGTAAACAATAATGATGAAGAAAAAGTAAAAGAAATGATTGTTAAGATAGTCGGTGAAAGGGGAAAAATGCAAAATCCCGTAACCGGCTCGGGCGGCATGTTGAAAGGAACGGTTGTAAAAATCGGTCCGAAGCTTGCTCAAAAAACAAAATTAAAAGAAGGCGATAAAATAGCCAGTCTTGTTTCACTTTCTCTTACTCCTCTGAAAATAGATGAAATTATCGGCTTTAAAGAAGGAACGGAACAGGTAAATGTTAAAGCAAAAGCCATTTTATTTGAAACAGCCATTTACGCTAAACTGCCCGATGATATGAAAGAAACTCTAGCTTTGGCAGTTTTGGATGTTGCCGGAGCGCCCGCCCAAACAGCCAGACTGGTTAGACCCGGAGACACCGTAGCCATAATAGGCGCGGCCGGAAAATCCGGCATCCTTTGTTCTTATGAAGCCAAACGACGGGCCGGAATAACGGGAAAAATAATCGGCATAACGGGCAGAGATAAAAGTCTTCAAAAAATGAAAGATATGAAATATTGCGATATCAATCTTAAGGCTGACGCTACCGACGCGGTCGGACTTTATAATGCCGTTAAAGAAGCCAATAACGGCGAGATGGCGGATATAGTTATAAATTGCGTGAATATCCAGAATACTGAAATGCCCTCCATTTTGATATGCAAGGACGGAGGAACCATTTATTTCTTCAGCATGGCCACTTCTTTCACAAAAGCGGCTTTAGGCGCTGAAGGCGTGGGAAAAGATGTAAATATGATTATCGGCAACGGTTACGCGAAAGACCATGCAGATATAACGCTCAATATTTTAAGGGAATCTCCCGAAATAAGAGCGCTTTATGAAAAACTGTACGCATAAAACTAAACAGCGTAGATATGGAAATATGTTGAGACGCTGATAAGAAAATAGGGAATTTCCTTATTCACATATCATCGTATTTTTGTATTACCGTATTTATTGTTTCATCTGTTTAAAGGAGCTTTTATGAAAAACTACAAGAAAGTCACCTGGAAAGATTTCCCTCTTTGGAAAGACATCA
>DAOWCC010000224.1 GCA_030639665.1 Elusimicrobiota bacterium
TAAAGGCGGAAAGTAATTAAGTGTATAGGAATTTCAATGTTTAAAAGCAACCACTAAAGCGCGAAAATTGGGAAGACACGAAAAACAGTGAAACAAGTTAAAATATATTTCGTGCTTTCAGTCTTTCGTGCCTTCGTGGTAGTGTTTCATAAAGAGTTCCGCCGGAATGGCGGCTAATTTATAGCAGTTTGTTTTTTGCGTAATTTGCGTTAGTTTATTCTGCGTTCTTTGCGCTTTTTGGAGGAAATATGCTTTTTGCAAGAATTGTGGGCAATGTTGTTTGCACGCACAAAGATGATAAATTGGTCGGCAGTAAATTGCTTTTGGTTCAGCCTGTCGGCCTTGATGATAAGCCGCGCGGAAATGTCTTGGTTGGCATTGATTCCGTAGGCGCCGGTGATGGTGAATTGGTTTTGATAGTGCAGGGTTCTTCAGCCCGGCAAACGCAAAAAACCGAAAATAATCCCGTTGATTGCACCATTTTCGCCATAGTGGATACTATTGAAAAACAAGGAAAAATAGTTTTCACCAAAGCTAAAGATAAGATGGAATAGAATAGTAAGCAGATAGTAGAAAGCAGTGAGCAGTAACATAGAGAAGACAGTACAATTAAATAGCTGGTAAATAATCGGAAATTTGGTTATTAGGCGTTTAGGCAAAATAATTTAGCAATATACAGGGCAAGATAAGAAATGTAGCGGGCGATTTACTAATCGCCTAACAGAAACAAGAAAAAATTATCTAGAAATGTGGAGGAGAGTTTTAAGAGTAAAAGAATTTAAGAGTTTTTTGTTACTGTTCTCTTATCTCTGCTCTCTAATCTCTAAAGTGTTATGTCCATAAGCGAAGATGATATACAAAAAATAGTAGGCGAAGTTATCGGGAAATTAAATCTTTCCGAGGATATTTTCGAAAAAGTCCAAACAAATTCTTCAATGAGTGGGCCGGTTTTTTCAACTGTTAATGAAGCCGTTTTGGCAAGTGAGAAAGCTCAAGAGATATTTCAAAATCTCGGTCTTGAAATTAGGCGGGAAATTATTGAAGCCATGCGGCAAGTTTCGCTCAAGAATTCCGAAAGATGGGCAAAAATGGTTGTTGAAGATTCGGGTATGGGCAGGGTTTTAGACAAAATTGAAAAAAATATCGTATCAGCTTTAAAAACTCCGGGAGTTGAAGACTTGCATTCCAAATCTTATACCGGAGATAAAGGGCTTACCTTAATTGAATACGCTCCTTTTGGTGTAGCCGCCGCCATAACTCCCTCGACAAACGGTGTGGCCACCATTATAAGTAATGCCATAGGCTTATTGGCTGCGGGCAACAGTGTGGTTTTTTCTCCTCATCCGGTAGTTAAAAGATCGGTCCAAGATTCGGTTACTATTTTAAATAATGCCATTGTTTCCGCCGGCGGGCCTGAAAATTTAGTTTCCACTATTTTAAAGCCCACGCAGGAAAGCACAAAAGAACTTTTGGCGCATCCAAAAGCCGCGCTCAATATTGTAACGGGTGGTCCCGCCATTGTAAATGTGGCAATGACGGTTGGAAAAACCTGTAAAACGATAGCGGCGGGCCCCGGCAATCCTCCGATTGTGGTTGATGAAACGGCTGTTTTTCCCGATTGCGTCAGTGAAATAATAACAGGGGCGGGTTTTGATAATAATGTTCTATGTATAGCGGAAAAAGAAGTTATAGTCGTGGAAAAAATAAAAGATGTTTTTTTTGAAGCTATGCGCGATGATGCCCGCGCTTATGAATTAAACTCCGCGCAGATGGAAGAGCTTACCAAAAAGATTTTGACAAAAGACGGCGCGGAATATAGAGTGAACAGAGATTTTGTGGGAAAAAATCCCTCTTATATAGCCAAAGCCATAGGGCTTGATTTATCGGATGATATAAGGGTTTTATGGTCGGAAGTTTCAAATGATCATCCTTTTGCCGTGACGGAACAGCTTATGCCTGTTCTGCCTATTACGGTTAGCAAAGATATAGATTCGGCCATAGAATTAGCCTATCGTTTTGAAGCCGGTAATCATCATTCAGCGGGAATGTATTCAACAAATGTCATCAATATGACTAAGATGGGCAGACGCATGGCCTGTTCAATTTTTGTTAAAAACGGCTGCACTTTAAACGGTTTGGGACTTGGCGAAGGTTATTGTTCCATGACCATCGGCACGCCGACGGGCGATGGTATAACAAAGCCCACTCATTTTGTCCGGCCTCTGCAATGCAGTATGGTCGGTTCTTTACGCATAGCGTAAAATAGCGCGACAGAGTTTAAGAAATAACTGTGAAAGCAGGTCTCAGGTTACAGGATTCACCCCGTTAAATAATTTCAGATTTCCGGGGCACAAAAATCTGAAATTACGCCTTGAGAAACAAGGCGTATTTAACAGGGTAAAGGAGAAAATTTATGCAAGCAAATTCCGCAATAGGACTTTTAGAAATTTCATCCATAGCCAAAGGTGTGGAAACATTGGACGCTATGTGTAAGGCGGCGGGAATAAAGCCTGAAGCGGCTCATGCCATTTCGCGCGGAAAATACATAATAATAATTTCCGGTCCGCTGGCGGAAGTGGAATCATCTCTTTCCAAAGGAATTGAAATAGCCGGAAAAACGCTTATATCCAAATCCATAATAAGAAGCATTCATAAAGATGTGGCTGAAAGGTTGAGTAAGAAAGCGGTTATGCCGAAAAAACTCGAAGCCGTCGGTGTGATTGAAACAGTGAACGCTCTCAGCATTATTTATGCCGCCGATATAGCGGCAAAAGCGGCTTCAATTGATATTTTAGAGATAAGCTTGGGCAAAGGAATAGGCGGAAAAGGTTATTTCACTATGACAGGTGAAGTCGCCTCTGTTAGAACGGCGGTGAGCGCGGCTGTTAAAACCATAGATTCGGATAATCTCGTTTCAATAATGGTTATTTCAAA
>DAOWCC010000143.1 GCA_030639665.1 Elusimicrobiota bacterium
AGATCGGTGTTCTTATATAACTGAAAATCAACATCGTCAGTATGAACACCGTATTTGGAATAACGAATAACATCCCACCCATACTCGGTCAAAAACCCGGACAAATCACGATAGAACGGAATTTTAGAATACATTGAATCAGTGGCAATTGGAATCATTCCATCAATATTAAAAGGAGCGCTTCCATGAATTAAAAGAATGGTCCCCCGCGAGAAATCAAGTTTGGATTTATCCAATTTAAAATTCTGAAAATTATTTTCGTTATCTGTTTTTCCGCTCATATATCCTCCAATCAAAAGCGCTATATTCTTAAACGGCAAACCATCTTCTTTATTGTATCTCACCGCCGTGAACATTAATATCATTCCAAATAAAAAAGCGCAGCTAACCACGATTAAATTCTTTTTTCCCATAAAAAGACTCCTAAAAGGCACCTGTTACCTTTTGAGTTGCCGCTTGAATTTAATCGTTATCCAGAGCCGCTATTTCAACGGGCAATTCCTTTGTGGCCTTCGCCCCCAATTCCTTAAGCTCTATAGCCCTTTTTATCATATTGCCGCGCCCTGTAGAAAGTTTCTTAACGGCATTTTCATAAGAGACATGGGCATCATCAATACTCTTGCCGAGCTTTTGAAAATCGCTAATAAAAAGCACGAATTTATCATATAAATCGCCGCCTTTCCTGGCTATTTCAAGAGCGTTTCTGTTTTGCTTTTCCTGTTGCCACATATAGGCGATGGTTTTAAAAACAGGGAATAATGTTGAGGTGGAAACCAGTATGATATTTTTTTCGAAAGCCTCTTTAAATAAATCCCTGCCTTTATTCTTTGCTTCTTCCAAAGCCGCGTGCAAAGCCCCTTCTATGGGCATGAACATAAGAACAAAATCCAGACTGTTTATGGAGTAAATATCGTGATAATCTTTGGCGGCCAGTTCACTTATATGGTTTGAGACGGATTCCAAATGCTTTCCAAGGAATAAATGTTTGGAAGCTTCATCTTTGCTGTCGGTATTATAATAGTCATTGTAGGCGGATAAGGATACTTTGGAATCCACGACAATATGCCTGCTATCGGGAAGATTTATAATGATATCGGGCTGTTTTGATTTCCGTGGATCATCTTCATCTTTAATTTTCTTTTGCCAGGCATAATGAGTGCCTTTCTCAAGGCCCATAGCCTGAAGCATTTCTTCCAGAACCATTTCGCCCCAATCGCCCTGAATCTTGGATTTCCCTCTGAGCGCGCTTGTAAGATTTTCGGCCTGCTGATTAACCTTATTGTTTAATTCCGTTAACTGCGTAATCTTCTCAAGCAAACTGCCTCTGTCATTTGTGTCCTCATGATGAATTTGATTGACCCTTTCTTCAAATGATTTTATTTTATCCTTAAGAGGGCTTAACATTAAGTTAAGGCCGGTTTGGCTTTGATCGCGGAAGGTTTTATTTTTCGCTTCAAAAATTTTATTGGCCACATTTTCAAATTCCGTGCTCAGTTTATCGCGCATATTCTCAAGTTCGGCTTTCTGCTGAACCAACTTTTCATTGAGGGCTGAGAACTCGGCGTTTTTACCCGATAGGGAGCCGGTGATTATTTTGATTTCTTCTCTGTGTTTCGCGAGCTCGATATTGGCTTTATCCAAATCCGATGAAAGCATTTGCGCTCTTTCATCAATCTTGGCTTTTTCCGTTGTCATTGTTTCCAATTGTTTTTTTAATTCCAAAATTTCCACGCCCGGAACCATTTCCGCCAATTTAAGATTATGTTTATTTTTAAGATAGAAATAAGTTATGGCCCAGTTTAAAATCGCGCCTATAACCAAAGCTATAAGAATATAAAGTATTGTCATAATAGACCTCTTTGAAAAATTAAATTAAATTTAACGCCCTTTGGGCGGACTTTCTTTATTCTGTCAAAATCCCCCTAACCCCCCTTTGCAAAAGGGGGAAAAATTCACTCCCCTCTTTGACAAAGAGGGGCTGGGGGAGATTTGCTTATAAATTAAGGCAGTCTAAGAGCCTGCAGCTACATTTTGAAATTCGACGCGCCTAAACATTTATTTAAATTTTACAAAATATAAGCGTCAGCATACTGTCACTCTGTATTACTGCCGCTCTGCCGCGCTGTTTTCCGCTCTTTGTTTGATTTCTTTTATCAATCCGGCAAAAATTATTTTATGTAAAGGGTAAAGGCCATACCAGTAAAGATTGCCGAAAAGTCCTTTTGGCTCAAAATAGGCCGTCTGCCTTAAAACGCATTCATCTTCCTCATTTGTTATCGGCAAGACTTCAAATTCAAGCCAGCCTTTGCCCGGAAGCTTCATCTCGGCGCGAAGCAATATAAGACGGTTTTCTATAACCCTTTCTACACGCCAAAAGTCCAGAGGCTCGCCTTGTCTTAATATATCGGGATGGCGTCTGCCTCTGCGCATGCCGACTCCGCCAAGAAAAAAATCCATCAAAGCGCGCGCGTTCCACAACCAGTCGGCATAAAACCAGCCGCGCGTTCCGCCTATGCCGGTAAAAACTTTAAAGACCTTATCACAAGTCGCGTTTATGCCTATATGCCTTTCCTCGGCGCTCATGCCCTCTTTATCGGTAAAGGCATAAGGCTTTTTTTGAATCGGAATAACCGACATGGCCCAAGTGGTTTCAACGGCATTCTCGCTTATTCTCATTAAGGCGTATTTAACAGCCGTTCTATAATCCAATGGTTTTATTTCGGGAAAGAGTTTAAGGGCGTCATCATTCTTGCAAACAACATCATTTGAAAGGCTTTCCATCAAAGGCATGGCGAACATTGAAGGAATGGGAGTGATAAAACTTATGAATTTTGAAAAGAAAAACGGCAGCCAAAGACGACAATTAAAAAATCTTCTTTTAAGGCCGCGGGTTTCGGCATAAATTTTAAGCAGGTCGGTATAAGGATGAACACTGGCTCCGCCTATCTCTATTACTTTATTTTCAGTCTCTTCTTTCTCAAGACAATTAATAAGATAACTTAAAACATCTCTTATGGCCGTAGGCTGGCAATAGCTTTGAAGATATTTAAACCGTGGAATGATGGGAAGCCTTTCAACCAAATACCTTATCATTTCAAATGACACGCTTCCTGAGCCCACGATAATTGCGGCTCTAAATTCAGTGGTCTTGATACCCGAAGAGCGCAATATTTCACCGACTTTATGACGGGATTTTAAATGCCTTGAAAGTTTGGCCGAATTATCGCCAAGCCCGCCCATATAAATTATTCTTTTGACATTATTTTCTTTAGCGGCTTTGATAAAATTATTGGCTGATATTTCTTCGGACTTTTCAAAATCAGGCGTATCCGCCATGGAATGAACCAGATAATAGGCGGCGTCTATATTTTTAAAAGCGGCGTTTAAACCTTCATTTTTTAAAATATCGCCTTTTAATATTTCGGCTTCCTGCGCCCATGGTTTTCCTTTAATATGTTCCCGATGACGGGCAAGACAGCGAACCTTATAACCTTTCTCCAAAAGCCGGGGAACAAGTCTGCCGCCGATATAACCGGTAGCTCCGGTAACCAATATGTTTTTTTTTATAGTCATAAAAAAAATTAGTGCTACAGTACGACAGTGTGGCAGAACTACAGTAACAAAATTACAAAACAACCAATGCAATTATACAGTGATACAGCGCAACCACACAACAAAACTACAATACAACTTATTTTAAAGATTTTTTCCAAACTATAAGTTTTTTGTAGTTTTCCATAATTTATTATTACGATATTGAACTGCCACGCTGTTGCTCTGCCGCTCTGTCGCGCTGTTTTAATTGTACAAAAAAAGGGCCGCCGGTTTTTCCGGCAGCCCCTTTTAATTAAAACACTTAAGATTTTAGTCTGTATTAAGCGACCTGGAAATTTCAACCCAAGCTTTAGGCGTCGAACCCCCTGAAAAAGTTGTACACATCAAGGTAATAGTAGAGCCCCTGTTTGCTCCGTCTGTCAGGTGATTATTCGATGTACCGGAAAGCACCATATTGTCAGCGGCCACAGAACCAATGGCAGTATCAACAAAACTTACAGCCCCACCGCCATCCGAACCATAGTAGGTAAAAGTAATTTTCTGGCCTTGTTTAACAACACCCGAATTACAACCGCCTATAGTAGCGATATTATTGCCAGCGGTCATTATCCATAGCTGAACAATTCCAGAACCATCCGCATCAAATGTAGTTACACCTCCCAGATTAACGCTTTGGACATTAGCCGCTAAAGCGCCATGAAATTCATTGGCGTGAAGCTCACCCAAAACTGTTACACTTGAGGTTGACATATCTCCTACTATTAGTCCGCCGATATTTAATTCATTTGTCGTATCAACATCGGTAGCGTCTAGATCATAACCGATTATTATATTGCTTGAACCGGTCTCAAGATTATCACCCGCTTTATACCCCAATAAAATATTATCTGAACCGGTTGAAAGAGCATATCCAGCCTCAGTACCTAGAATGGTTGAACTTGAATATGATATACCTGCAGTACCCCATCCGGCTTTAGATCCCAATGTTACATTAGATGAACCTGTCTTATTATTATATCCGGCATGATAACCCACCGCTGTATTTATTCCTCCACTTTGATTAACACCGGCAGCATTCTGACCGACAAAAACATTCCCTGCTCCTGTGCTATTGCCGGCACCGGCATTATAGCCAAGAAAAACATTATAATTTCCGGTGGTTTGAGCTCCGGCTGAATAACCAAAAAATGAGTTTCCAGTTGAATTACCATTACGGCCAGCCCAATAACCAACGACAGTATTATTCGTTCCATCAGTATTGGATTTTCCGGCTTCATAACCAACAAAAGAGTTTCCGGCTCCGGTAGTAACATTACCGGCAGAAACACCCAAAGCTATACCGCTTGATAATAACTTAACAACCTTTGAACCGCCTATCTGATAACTGTCGGCGTTTGCATTACCCGTTATGGTTACATCGCCGGTTGATAAATCGCCCGTAATAGCTCCGCCGATATTTAATTCATTTGATGTATCAATGGCGGTGGTATTTATATCGTAACCTATTATTATATTACCGTTACCGGTTCTTAAATTATCTCCTGCCTGGAAACCTATTAAAATATTATCTGAACCGGTTGAAAGATAACGCCCGGCTTTATAACCCATGAGAGTTGAACTGGAAAATGACTGCGCGGCAGAAAGGCCAAAACCGGCACTGTAACCAACTACTGCATTAGCTGAACCTGTTTCATTATATAAGCTCGCAGCATTACCTATAACAGCATTATACTCTCCCGATATATTATATCTTCCCGCACCCGTTCCAATAAAATTATTATTATTTCCAGTCTTATTACCTCCTCCCGCATTTAAACCTATAAAAGTATTATCTCTACCCGTGGTATTCACAGTTCCCGCAGCATAACCGAAAAACGAATTCCCATCCCCAGATATATTGCTTTTACCGGCAGATCTGCCGAAAAAAGAATTTTGATCACCGATAGTATTATAATATCCCGCCCAATAGCCCACAAAAGAATTCTCTTTTCCTGAGGTAGTTCTATTTCCAGCATAAGAGCCTATAAAAGTATTATTATTTCCTGTGTTTGACAATCCGGTTCCAATACCTATACCTAAACTGGCAGTTCCCGGTAATATTGCAATAACCTTTGAACCGCCTATTTGATAACTGTCCGCATTTGCATTGCCTGTTATAGTAACATCACCGGTAGATAAATCTCCCGTTATAGCACCGCCTATATTTAATTCATTTGTCGTATTACCAGCGGTAGCATCCAAATCATGACCGATTATTATATTATCGGTTCCTGTGGTCACATTATCCCCTGCTTGATAACCTATAAAAATATTATTAGCGCCACCTAAATTTCCTGCCTTATAACCTAAGTAAGTATTATTGTTTCCCGTAGTATTGTTTTGACCGGCTTGATAGCCAATAAAAGTATTATTATTTCCTGTATTTGACAGTCCGGCTCCAATACCTATACCTAAACTGGCAGTTCCCTGTAATATTGCCAGAACTGTTGAACCGTTTATTTGATATCTTGCGGCTGATATATCGCTTGAAGTGTTCACGCCATAAACGCCCATTTCCAATGATTTGGTCGCTATATGGCTTCCAAGATTATCGCCCGATATATTGGTTAAATGGGAACCGTCCCCATAAAATTTATTGGCATATAAATCGCCAAGAACCGTCGCGCTTGACGAGGCCAAGTCGGCGACTATAAGCCCGCCTATATTAAGGTAATCATTAGTATCGGCGGCGGGCGTGTCTTCA
>DAOWCC010000265.1 GCA_030639665.1 Elusimicrobiota bacterium
GCGCAGACACGGTTACATTTTGCTTTGCAAAATCAACCGGTGTCCGTAGCAGACCTTCCGAAAGCCCAGTCCACTCCTCCCTTTTTTATTTATAGGGCATAACCTTTTTCTCATTATTAACTCGGCGTTCGTTGCGCTTCGAAACCCCACGCGAGACAAATTGTTGTCTCACTTTGCGGACTTAAAAAAAACGACCCAAATCATTATGATTCGGGCCGTAAATTGGCGCCCCCAAGGGGATTCGAACCCCTGATCTCCGCCGTGAAAGGGCGGCGTCCTGGGCCGCTAGACGATGAGGGCATAAAACAAAAAATTAAAGGACTGTGATTAAAATCATATTTAGAGCTTGTTTCATATCGTAGGCTTTTTATATGATTTAGAGATAATTTATCAATTACAGAGCATTATGTCAATTACAGACAGTAGATTGAGGTAAGGGGTTAGATTGAGAAATGTGAGCGCGAAAGTGGAAAATATAAATAAATCAGATTTAATTTTTTAAGTTTTTTATCTCAATTTTAAATTCATTCCGGTGTAATGGTTTGATGTTTTTAATCTTGACCTTCCCGCCATTAAGGCGTCGGCGGGTCCGCCCCATCCACTACGACATCGGGCGGAAATCTATAGCTTAAGGGGAATAAATGGATTTAAATTCAAATGAGCCTACTAAAAATAACGATGATTTAAACGCGCCGCCGTCTCCTCCTCCGGTTTATAGTTCGGAAGTTGAACAATGCGGGGAGACGCTTCCTCCGCCTCCACCCCAAGCTCCGAAAAAGAGCAAAAAAAGCATCGCGGTAAAAATTTCTTTGGGACTTCTTGCCATTGTTTTGGTTTTAGCCGGCTATATTGGCTTTAGGATGTATAAACGGATGAAAGAAATGAAGGAAGTTTTTAACTATATCCAGGAAATGTCAAATTATGCCGCCCCGACAGATTTGCCTATTCCTCGACGAAAATTGGTTTCTTCTGTAAAATCAAACGCAAATTCCTCAAGACTTTTTAATGGAGCCGGATTTATTGATTATTCGAATGAAAGCGGAGAAATGCCGGATTCTTTAATGAGCGCGGATGATACCAGAGCTCTTATGGAAAACGCGCGAAAAATTGACCAAGAAAAAATAATGAATGCTTTGAATAAATATGCGGAGCGCTCCATTGTCAAAGAAATTATGAATGATTTAAAGAAAGACCCGAATTTTCAAAAAGCTCTTGAGGGGAGAAATTCTCATAATCCTTTGGAGGTTATGGCGAATATCAAAAAAGTCAAAAATATGAACGAGATTATGGGAAAATATGCCATGCGGCCCGATTTCATGAAGTTGATGCTGGATGTGATGCGGGATGCTGAATTAAAGCCTTTATTCAAAATGATACCCAATAGTATGATGCCTAATTTGGCAGATTCCGATATTAAAAGCATGGAAGCTGAAATGAAAAAGCAATCTCAAAGCGGAAAATAGAGGCAAAAGAATAGAGATTAAAAGATTTCCTCTAAACTTCTTTTGCTTTTTCATTTCGCTAGACTCTGTTTTTTGTCTTTTATCTATCTATATAATATTATATACTCAAAGACAGGCGCTATTATGAAGAGAATCAGAAAAACCATTAAAAAACTTGCCAAGCCCGTAAGTATTGTTGTAATTCCTCACAATAGTTTTCCCTCCTTTAGGTTTAGTTTTTCCATATTGACATTTCTTTTTCTTATAGCCGCATGGTCCGGTTTTACTATGTGGTCCGGTTATATAGCCGGCAGACATTTCGATTATAATGTCACCAAAATGGATAATAAACTTCTCAGGACGAAAATGGAGTATTTTTCTTTTAAAGTTCAAAAGGGCCTGGCTTATCTTGAAATGGCAA
>DAOWCC010000160.1 GCA_030639665.1 Elusimicrobiota bacterium
CCGCGGCATGCCGCAGATTGAAGTTACTTTTGATATAGACGCTAATGGAATAATTCATGTTACGGCTAAAGATTTGGGAACAAATAAAGCCCAGCATATTACCATAAGCGCGGAAAATAAATTATCTAAAGAAGAAATTGAAAAATTTGTCAAACAGGCTGAAGAATTTGCCGATGAGGATAAGAAGTATAAAGAAAAAGTTGAGGTTAAAAATGAAGCCGATTCTTTGCTTTATGCCACGGAAAAATCTTTGAAAGAGCATGGCGATAAAGTCTCTCAAGAGGAAAGATTGGCCATTGACAGATCTGTCGGCGAGTTAAAGGACGCTTTAAAAGTTGAGGACACTGAAAAAATAAAAGCGGCCAAAGAAGAGCTTGTTAAAGTGTCTCAAAAACTTGGTGAAGCGATTTATAAAGAAGCTCAGGCAAAAGCTCAGGCAAGCCAAGCGGCAAGCGGAGCTCAAGGCGCGGGCGGACCTCAGGGCGCGGCTGAAGCGCCGGCTGAAGAAAAAAAAGAGGATGTTGTCGACGCTGAAGTTGTAGACGAAACTAAAAAATAAATTAACATAGCGTTCACGGCGTATATTGCGTTGAGCGTTAAAAGTAGTTATTGTTGCTTGTGACAGGTGACTGACAACCCTCCGTTCTTTAAAAAAAGCGCGGAGGGTGACTTTATCTTATCTATTTGGAGTTATCATATTATGGCATCTACTGATTATTACAGACTTTTGGGAGTTCCAAGAAACGCTAATGACGCGGAATTAAAATCATCATTCAGAAAACAAGCTCTTAAGTATCATCCTGATAGAAATCCCGGAAATGAAGACGCGGAAGTTAAATTTAAAGAATTAAACGAGGCTTATAGCGTTCTTTCCGATTCCAAAAAAAGAAACATATATGACCAGTATGGTGAAGAAGGCCTTAAAGGAGCGGGAGCCGGCGCTGGCGCCGGAGGTTTTGGCGGTTTTCAAAATGTGGATTTAGGGGATATTTTTGGAGATATTTTTGGCGGCTTTGGTTTTGGCGGCGGGTCTTCAGGCAGAAGCCGTTCAAGAAAAGGCGGAGATTTAAAGCATGATGTCGAAATACCTCTGGAAGAAGCTTTTAACGGCTCAAGGGCCTCTGTAAGTTTTGAACGGACGGAATTATGTTCATTGTGTCATGGCTCGGGCGCCAAGCCTAAAACAGGACTTAAAAAATGTTCCACTTGCCAGGGTTCGGGCAGGGTGCAATACGCTCAAGGTTTCTTTTCTTTCGCCCAGACTTGTCCCGATTGCCACGGACAAGGAGAAGTTATAACTTCTCCTTGTTCACAATGTCGCGGAAGCGGGCATGAAAGAAAAAAAGCTATCGTTAATATTAAAATTCCTCCCGGCATAAACGACGGAACATTGATGAGAGTTTCAAGGGCGGGAGATGCCGGAACAAGAGGCGGAGACAGTGGAGATTTATATGTGCAGGTTTATATAAAACATCATTCCCGTTTTGAAAGAGTGGAAGACGACCTGCTTTACTATATAAATTTAAGCGTTACTCAGGCGATTCTTGGCGCGAATGTGGAAATTCCAACCATAGAAGGCTCAAAAACAACTCTTAATATCCCTGCGGGAACGCAGTATGGCAAGATGTTTAGAATTTCAAATAAAGGCATGGCTATCTTAAATAGTAAGAAAAGAGGCGATATGCTGGTCAATGTCAAAATAGATATTCCAACGCGTTTAAATTCCAATCAAAAAGAACTTTTCAAAGAACTTTCAAGTAGTATTGATGGAGATGAAAAAGTTATAAAAAAGAAAAAATCCGGAAGCATTTTTGAAAAGATTCGCGGTTCTTTGATTTTTTAGGAGTTCGTTAAGATATGTGTTAAAAGTCAAAGTTTGGTATTTGAGGTTTATTGTTTGAAGTTTGAGTTGTATGATTTATCAGGCCCGATTTGATGTATAGGAATTTCAAAGTTTTGCAATAAAAAAAACTCTGCAATCCCCATGGATTGCAGAGGTTAAACTGTTTGCTGTCGCGCTGTCGTACTGTTGCGCTATTTTATAATGTCCCAATATTTTATAAATAAAAATAATATCAAAAACGATAAATTTGAAGCCGATATTGACGAGTCCCGTCATATAATGAAAGTCGCCAGACATAGAATTGGCGACGAGATAAAAATTTTTGACGGCCGGGGGAAAAGATATTCGGCTGTTATAGATTTATATGAACGCCAAAGAGTTTCAGGCTCAATTAAGAGCGAAATGGCTTCTTGCGCGTATAAAATCAAACTTACATTGTGTTTTGCGCCCACAAAAAAAACGGCGGTTGAAGAAATATTGGAGCATTGCACTGAGACGGGCGTAAGTTCTTTTATGCCGATAATTACAAGCAGAACCCAAGGCCGGGAAAATTATTCGGATAAATGGATTCGCAAAAAAGAACGGTTTAAACAAATTCTTCTTTCAGCTTCAAAACAATCCGAGCGGGCTTTTATTCCCGAGTTATCGGAACCCAAAGTTTTTAAAGATGTTTTTGAAGGCGCGGATATTGTTTTCTTTGCTTTGCCCGAGGGGGATTCTCTGGAAAATTGTAAAGTGGATTTTAAAAACATTAAAACCGCGAAAATTATTATCGGTCCTGAAGGCGGCTTTACGCCCGAGGAAATAGCTTTTGCCAAAACCAAAAAAGCCGTTTTTATAAAAATTTCAAAACATATTTTAAGAAGTGAAACCGCCTCCATAGCGGCAAGTTCTCTTATACTAAATAATAGCGAATAAGGCAGTTAGGAAATCATGCAACAAGGTCGGCAGTTAGATATCTGAGCTGGATAAATAGCATATGAAAATATATTTTAAGACTATCGGTTGCCGCGTTAATCAGATAGAAAGTCAGAGCCTTAAGGAACAACTTTGTTCTCTCGGCTGCCAAAAGGCTGATGATGTAAGCGCAGCCGATACCATAATAATTAATTCCTGTTCCGTAACGGCAAAAGCCGATAAAGATGTTTTTAAATCCATCGAAAAATTCAGGAAGCTAAATCCTAAAGCCGGAATTATTGTCACGGGCTGCACGGCCACGCTTTATTCGGACAAGATATCCAAATTATATCCCTTTGTCCGAATTATTCGTAATGAAGATAAAGAAAATATTCCGTTTCACATTATGAATAAAAAAGTAAAAAATGATTTTTTCGCGATTAAAAAATTTGACGGCCATACCAGAGCTTTTATTAAAATTCAGGAGGGTTGTAATTTTAAATGCAGTTATTGCATAGTTTCAAAAGCTCGTCCCGTATTAAGCTCAAAACCCGTTAAAACCGTATTGGCTGAAATTGAAACTTTGATTAAAAACGGTTATAAAGAAATTGTTCTTTGCGGGATAAGATTGGGCGCGTACAAATGCGCTCAAACGGATACGAATCTGGCGGCGCTTGTAAAAAATATATTTTCCATAAACGGTGATTTTAGAATCAGGTTTTCATCCATAGAGTCACAAGAAATTACGCCGGAGCTTTTAAAAGAACTTAAAAATGGACGAAAAAAATTCTGTTCATATTTTCATATTCCTTTTCAATCGGGTTCGGATAAGGTGCTTAAAGAAATGAATAGGCGCGGCTTGGCGAAAGATTATGCCGGAAAAGTTTCAAAAATAAGAGAATTGTTTCCCAATGCCGGCATATTTGCCGATATTATCGTGGGCTACCCGACTGAAAGTGAGAAAGACTTCAAAGATTCATTGGATTTTGTTAAGAAACTTTCACTTTCCGGCTTGCATGTATTCAGCTATTCCGCGAGAGAAGGGACTGTTTCAGCTGAACTTAAATCCCTGAATCCAAAAATAGTCAAAGACAGATCGCTCAAAATGCGCGAATTGGATAAGATAATACGGGAAAAATTTAAAAAATCATTGATAAATTCCGTCCAAACCGCCATAGTTTTAAAGCATAAAGGCTCTTTTTCACATGCTTTGACTTCAAATTTTCAAAATATTAGCATTGAAGGAAGTCATGAAATAGGAAGTTTTATAGATGCTTTGATTACGGATGGCAATAGCGCTACGGTGATTAAGTCTCAATTAAGCGCTTTACAAGATAAACCATAATAATCCATAATAATTATAATTATAGTTATAAGCGCGTGAGCTTTTGCGTTTTATATAGCTATTCCTTATGCGCTCTATTAGGGGTTGCAGGGGGGAGATTTGATAATGGAATACAAGGATTATAAAGATATGGAAGATGGTAAAGAACCCATAGAAAAAATACTTTCCGATTTGAACGGCCTTTTAAATAAAATGCCTTCCATTTTATCCGATATTAAAACTCCGGATATAATGAAAAAAACCAAGTTTGATTATGTTAAAGAGGAAGATGCTATGGCCGATAATTCCAAAGAATCAGAGCCGCAAGAAAATTTGAACGCGGATGAATTGGCCGCTCAACAAAATATCCCCGATAGCGAAGAAAATGATTTAGATTTATTCAATGCTCAACAAGCTATGGATGAGCCGCCTTTGGCGAGATCTTTCTCTGAAGTGGATGACGCGTCATCCGCCCAAGAACAGCCTATGCATGACGAGCCGGATTCAAATTTGGATTTTATGGCTTCTGAAGATGATTTACATCCGCAGGAGAACGCTTTACAGCCCGATATGAATGAAGATGAAAATCCGGCGCGCACGGGTTTTCCTCCTTTTGAGGCTGTTCCCAGCGTTTCCGCTTTAGATAAAGAGGAAGATTCCCCTGAAGAGGCGTCTGTCCAAGATACCGACGCGCCTGACATAGAAGCTCTTATGAAACTTGCTGAAAATGAAGCTGAGGTTAATTTTGTCGAAACTGAAGTATCCAAATTCGCTGACATTGAGCAGGTTATGCCGGAGAATAATGAACAAGAAGTTGAAACGGAAAGCATTCCAAATTTATCGGGAGGAGTTATGAATTTAAATGAAGAAAACAAGGATCTTGAATCCGCCAATGAGTCTGTCCAAAATAATCAAGACGCTAATGCTGAGGTTCAACCTGAGGCTGATTTGAATCCCGCTGATGAAAATATTCCTGATAATGAACCCGATGATGAGAAAACCATTATTGCCAGTCCTGAAGATTTTAAGACAATGTTAGACGAATCAGCTCCATTCGCCCAAGAACAAGCTATGGATGACAAGCCTAAAGAAGAATCAGAGCCCGTCGTTGCTGAAGAACCTGCAGTTCAAGAAGTTATAGGGGAAGAACCATCCGTCGCTGAACAAGCTATTGTGGACGAGCCCGTCGCCCAAGAACAAGCTATGGAGGATAAACCCCATGAAAATATTCAGGCCGAAGATATACAGTTTGAAGCTACGGTGGAATCAACTCCTGAGGTAGAGCAAGTTCAAAGCTCTGACGCTGAGCCTGTTGTTGAATCCATTTTAGAACAACCCGCGGCAGAAGCTTCTGGC
>DAOWCC010000174.1 GCA_030639665.1 Elusimicrobiota bacterium
CTACGGACACAAGTTCTCGAGTTGCTATCTTGCAGTGAGACGGAAGGGCGCAGTACTAAGCGACCCTGGTTCTGTGAGTAAATACAACTGACATGGCCTCAAACAATTTTCTTCTGATATTAAGTGTGCCCAATCTTAAAAATTCGTATAATTATAACCCCCCGTAGATTTTATTTCCCCCTAATTCCAGAGGAATCTAAACGCGGGAAATAATAAAATCTAAGCACAGGGGGTAAAAACCACACATGTGGTTTTTAAATATATAAAATAGAATCATATGTCGGAGCTTATAAAAAATTTAATAATGAGGAATGACTTTAAAGCCATAGCGGGTTTTGTTCTATTCTTTCTTTTTCTTGGCATTTACGCCTACACCTCATCTCCCACGATAGCCCCCTACCGTGACACCGGAGAGATGGTTTGCGATGTCGCCACCCTCGGCATTGCCCATCAGCCCGGTTATCCTTTATACATACTTTTAGGTAAAGTGGCAACTTCTCTTATTCCCGTCGGTAATTTAGCTTATAAGCTGAACTTTTTCTCCGCCATTTGCGGCGCCGGCGCTCTCTATGTCTTTTATCTCCTTTTGATTAAATTTACGCCCGTTTGGATTTCATTTTTCATTTGCTCTTTATTCGGCCTTAATTTTACACTGCATACCGTTTCCACCGTTTCGGAAATGTATTCATTGAATATCTTGCTTGTAATGGTTTTAATTTTTACCTCCTTTAGCATTTTTGAGAAATATTCGTTTAAGAAGATAATTCTTTTATCCTATCTCTTGGGCCTTTTTATGACAAACAGAATGGATATACTTTTAACCGCTCCGGCTTTGGGAGTTTTGCTCTTGCCGAAAGTTTTCACTGATTTAAAAACCGATTTTTTTAAAAAGTTTTCAATAGCGACGGCATTTTTTACATTAGGTTTTTCACTCTATCTTTATCTTCTGGTTCGTTCGAATGCCAATCCCTTATTTGATTGGAGCCATCCCGCCGATATCGCCACTTTTTTGGCCGTGATAACCCGTAAGAGTTATGGCTCGACTTTGGATTTAATATCAAGAAATTACCATATGGGCGAGCTTTTTCTGCCTAATATGAAGCATTATCTTATTCATGTGTTTTCCAATTTCAATTTCGCTTTATTGCTGATGCCTTTTGGGTTTTATAAATTGTATTCAATATCCAAAGAAAAATTTTATTCAATTTTGACATTATTCATTATTACGGGACCATTTTTCTTTTTTCTGGCAAATATGCCGCCCAATCCTCATTCTTTAGCTATTGTTGAGCCCAATTATTTAGTTCCCGACATAGCGCTTCTTTTTTGGATAGCATTTGGCGCGTTTTATCTTTACGAATTAAAAATAAAGAGGCACATTGTTTTAATAGGCGCGATATTGATGAGTTCGATAGCCTATGCCTCTTTTCATAATCTTCCCTCCTCAAACAGACGATGGCTTTTTTTCGCGTCCGATTATGCCGAGGATGTTTTTAAAAGTGTTCCCCCCGGCGGCGCGATTGTCGCTAAAAAAGATGTTCAGCTTTTTTCTCTTTGGTATTTGCAGAATATTAAAAACCGGAGACCGGATATCAGGGTAATAGCGCAAGGTCTTTCAGGTTCAAGATGGTATCAAAACTCATATAAAATCTGGCATAAGGGATTTTCTCCTTTAAATTTAAATTCAGGCGATATTTCAAATTGGTCCGATACGGCTGAAATAAGCGGCAATAATATGTTTAGCACTATGGATGTTGTTTTGCCTGATAATGCCCCCCATCTTCCTCGGGGCATGATTAGCTCTATTTATCCTTCAAAAAAGTTTCAGGCGGAAAATTCCAATTTATGGCATTTTTTTAATCTTGAATGGCTTGGCGAGCCATATAATGATTTTTTTAGTTTGGATCTCGCCAATTCGTATATTCAGGCGGCGGTTAGTCTTTCAGCTTATTTAAGTTCCCATTCTCTGATGAATAAGGATATTCTGGATAAACTTTATATGTGCCGCTTGGCCGATAGCGATAAGGCTCAGCCTTATCTTTATCTTGGTTTTTATTATATTGCTAAAAATGATTGGGACAATGGCAAGAAATATTTTAAGCAAGCCGCCGAGGCTAATGAAAATCTCCTCAAACTTGCCAAAGATTATCATTCTTTGGAAGATGCCATAAGAGGAGTTTCAAAAGCCGCGGCTTATGCCTGGCTTAATTACGGCGTGGCCTGTGAAAAAACGGGGTTTAACGAGGAAGCTGAAAGGGCTTATTTAAAAGCTCTGCTTAGAAATCCCCAATTTGCCCAAGCTCATTATAATATGGCTATTTTATATTGGCGTAAAGACCCCGCCAGAGTTATTAAAGAATTAAAAGCCACTCTTGAAATAGACCCCAATCATAAAGAAGCGGCTTTTTATTTAAGGCAAAGAATGAAGCGTTAACAGCGTTTGTTTTTGAACTGTATTTATGAGCGGCAGTGACATTTTCAGTCGGGGACGGGGTCTTCTAGAGGTGTCGCTGGAACAATGAGCCTTTTGGCTCATTAGATGCAGAAAGCTATGTCTTTCTGCCCCTCTGTCTCGCTGCAGGATAGCAACTCGAGAACTTGTGTCCATAGCAGTCCTTCCGAAAGCCCAGTCCACTCACCCTCATTTAAGATAAATCCGATTTGCCCGACCTAAAAATGGAAAGGTCTATAGCGCTTAGCGGCTTTTTATTTAAATCAACGCGTGAAGCGTTAATGTGTCATAAGTTATAAAGTGAGATAGTTGGCAAAGTTTTACGCTCACTTGATCACTGATGGGTGTCCCCGCCACTACTACTTTGGCGGGCAGGCATAGCAGTCCGTCCGATAGCTTAGTCCACTCACTCTCATTTAAGATAAGCCTGAATTATCCTCCATTGGCAAATTGCCGTTGGCGAGATCTCGCCCGAAATGGCGGACCCGACCCTACATAAGGAAGATTCTATAAGATTTATCGAAAGTTGTTTCTGCTCTCTGATTTCTACTTTCTAATCTCTAGTGGTTATTTTTCTCTTGGGAAGTAGGAATATCTGAATTGGAACATGCCCATTAAATCATAGCCGCCGTCAAATGTCAGATAAGATATTTCAAAATTAAGTTTTAAGAGCGTTCCCAAATGAAGATTAAAAAGCTTAGGGTTTTGCGACGCTCCTTGAGGCACAAGCATTTCTATTCCGATATATGAGCTGCCCGCCTTGGGCATCCACGCCAATCCCGTAAAAAGCATTCCGCTGGGCGCGGTAAATGAAGAATAACCGTTTAAGCTCATGGCCTCTTTAGATAAAAATTCCGAGAGCTGATAAATTACTTTTGGAAAATCCCCATCCATATAACCTGCATTCAAGATAAATTTATTTTTAATTCTTTTACTTAAAACCACATAAGCGCAGGCATAAGTATTGGTATTTTTACTGTCAACTTTAACCGATACGGTGGGCTGATTTAAAGTGGGCTGAGGAGAGTCCCTAAATTGCATGATTCCCATCACTCCCGCTGACATAGCAGGTCTGTATTTTTTTTCACTTTGTACCAGCATTTTGGCGTCGCCGGTCAAAAGCCAAACTCCGATTCTGTCTATATAATTGCTCTTTTCCGTTGTCCAATCATATTCGTTTTCACCATAAAGACGGCCTATATAGTAAGCGGCGTTAAAATCAAGTCCCAGACCAATGGAATCGGCTCCATTTCCTCTGAAAGCCGTTGGCATGAGAACAATGCCGCTTAAAGAGATTGGCGCTTTTGGCCCGGTATTTTTTAAGGATATTTTTGCCGCTCCGGTTGAAGCGTTTGTTTGCTGTTGAGCTGTCGATCTGTCGATCTGTCGAGCTGTCTGAGCATTTGCGCCCATGGCTAAAAATAATATTAAAACCGGTATGAAGGTGATTTTGTTCATATAAATAGTATAGCCAACCTTATTATCAAATTAACTTCTATGGCCGCGACCACATCGTCAACTATTATACCAAAACCGCCGCTGAATTTTTTTTCAAAGAAATTAATCGGCCAAGGTTTTAATGTGTCCAAGGCTCTAAATAATATGAATGCCGCCAGAAGAAAAGGCATGGTTCTCGGGAGAAAAGCTATGGCTATCCAATAGCCCAAAATTTCATCAATTACAATGCGGGGATCATCTTTCGTCTTATAAGTGTCACTTGTTCTTTGAGCCGTCCAAATTGAAAATAAAAAGAAAAATGAAATAAAAACGCCAAAATTTAAGTTTGAAACAGGCAGTAAAGGAACGCAAAGAAAAGCCAATACCGTGCCGAGAAATCCGGCTCCGGTGTTTTTTTTGAAATGTATTATTTTGCGCGGGAGATAACTGATGAAAAAACCGGTTGCGGCCGTTAAGGCAAGTTTATCAATAAAATTAAATTTTTCAGATTTGTTATTCATAGTTTAGTATGTGAGGAGAGTTGTACTTTAATCCCCTATCAGTGTTCGAATTTATTGTTTCCTGAGCCCTGTAACCTGTAACCTAAAAAATACGCGAAGCGTATTTTTTTATGACCCTTTTTCTCCCCAAGATTTTTTTAACAGTCTCATATTATTTGAGAGATATAAAACTCCGCTGATAAAGGTTATCACTGCCACAAAAACGGTTATCCAATAGA
>DAOWCC010000256.1 GCA_030639665.1 Elusimicrobiota bacterium
ATCACGGAAATCACAGCAGTGCTTTCTTTTTCCGCGATTTCCAATAACGATAAAGTAGGTTGTCTTCTTTTCACAGATGAAGTCGAGAAATATATTCCTCCCAGAAAAGGGAAAAACCATATTTTAAGAATAATACGCGAACTGATAGCTTATAAGCCTAAAAGCAAAAAAACAAATATAGCTCACGCGATAAATGAAATCAATAAACTTCTGAAAAGACGCTCCATAATCATACTGATATCGGACTTTCTCGATAACAATTTTCAAAAATCATTAAAACTGGCAAAACTGAAACATGACATTATTCCCGTGGTTATATCCGATAAAATGGAAAAAACCATTGAACCGGTTAATGTTTTAATACAAACGGAAAACTTGGAAGATGACTCAGCCTCGTTTCTCGCGGATTTTTCAAACCCCGATTTTATAAAGAACCATTTCAAATTAAACAATGCCAGGCGCGAAGAAACGGAAAAACTGTTTTCAAAAGCCGGCATTGATTTCATAAACATCTCCACCGATGAAGAAATTTACAAACCGGTTATGAAATTTTTCAAAAAAAGAGAGCATATACGAGCGCGATGAATCTTTTAATAAGAACAATCCTCTTATCTTTATGCCTTTCTTTATCTTCAATTATTTGGGCTCAAGCGGGCGATGACTTAAAGGCGATTAAATATTCCATAACGCCCTCAATGGAAAATATTAAGCTTGCTCAGCCTTTTCGCATCACTTTCAAACCAAATCAAAATTCCCATTCAAAAAACATAAAAATAGACACTAAAGAAGAAAACACCGAACCGTTTGAAATAACTTCAATCAAAGAAACTGAAAACAAAAAATTTGAATTCAATATTATTCCTTTTGATATCGGCATAGCCACTTTTCCCGCTCTTTCATGGTCATTTCAAAATGAAGAGGGGGAAATACTTAAACTTAAAAGCCCCTCTATTGTTATCAATGTCTTGCCCTATATTGAAAAGGCGGATAAAGATGTGCGAGATATCCATCCGCCCTTTAAATTCTTTTCACTCTTAAAAACAATCATAATTTTTCTTATAATCGCGGCCATTATCGCGGCAATAATTTATCTTGTAAAAAAGAAAAGCGCTCCCCTTATCCAAAAGATTAAAGGAAAAAAAGACAAAACTCCTTATCAAAAAGCCATGGAAAATATCCGTCTTCTAAAAGCCTCCGGATTATGGGAAGAAGGGAAACAAAAGAAATTCTATATCCGCCTTTCGGATATATTGAGGATTTATATAATGGACGAGTTTTCAATCACCGCGCCCCTAATGACAACAAATACCCTTTTGAAACATTTAAAAACTGAAAATAAAGATATTGAACTGCTGATAAAAGTTAAAGAGCTCCTGCAATTTTCCGACCTTGTTAAATTCGCCAAATTAAAACCCTCCGATGAAGAAAGAGATAAAGGCATTGCAAGCTCACAAGAAATCATCAAACGCTTTCATTTTTATCGACAAGAAAAAGCCATGGAGCCTGATAAAAAATGATTTTTAAAAATTATCAATTTTTATATCTGATTCCCTTTGTTTTGGCCGCCGCGGCTCTTATAAAATTAATTCCGGCGATAGCAAAAAAAACGGCCTTAAAAATATCCCTAAACATCCCTCAAACGGAAACCCTTAAGGCGCAATTATCCGTTATTATCGGCTATGGCGCAAGGCTAATTGCCATCATTCTGATTATAATCGCTTTGGCCCGGCCACAGGAAGTTTCCAAAAGCGATATTCCTCCGGCTAAAGGCGTGGATATAATTTTATGCATGGACACATCGGGCAGTATGGCGGCTTTGGATTTTAAGCCCAATAGGCTTGAAGCCGCTAAAAAAGCGGCCATTGATTTTATAAAGAGACGCTCAAATGACCGCATAGGCGTCGTGGTTTTTGGTGAATCGGCTATTATGACTTGACCACTCACGTTTGATTATCCGGCCATAACGGAATTTATAGATATGATTTATCTTAATATGATTGAAAATAAAGGCACCGCCATAGGCGACGCCATAATGACATCCGTAAATCATATAAAGAAAACCGCGGCAAA
>DAOWCC010000251.1 GCA_030639665.1 Elusimicrobiota bacterium
AACGGTGTTTTTTGTTAATTCAAAAGAACCATTTTTTAGAGTGAATCTGTCATTTTTCTTTTTCTCGTTCATAATTGCCGTTATGTTTAAATTGGAAAATTTAATTTTCCTGTAAGTAAAGGCGGTTTTTTCGGTGTTTATAAACGCGTTTTTTACATTTATTTTGTCTTCAACATTATTGAAAGCGATTTTGAGGAGGCCTTTTCCCGACATTTTTTTTAAAGGCAAGGCGGGAAAGATAATATTTAACTCGGAAAGCGGAAAGGGTTTGGCGAATAAATTCAAGTCGTATTTGGGCGCGGGCGCGCTTATTATCACGGAGCCTTTGGTTTCCAAGGCCAGTTTTTCCGATTTTATGACGGATGAATTGATTGTCAGTTTGTTTTCTTCAGATAGCGCGGCGCTCATATTGCCTTTTAAATGGTTGATGTTTAATTCATAGCTTTTTTTCCGGTCAAGAGGCAGTTTTGTCTTAATTTTTTTAGCGTCAAAATCAAGATTGAATTTTGGATGTTTAAGGTTGTTGACGGAGATAAGCGCCGTTATGGATTTTCCAAGAACGGTCGAGGTTATTTTCATCTTTTTTATATAGGCTTTTTCCCAGTTAAAGCCGTTTGTGTTTATAAGTCCGTCGCAGTAAAATCTGCCTTCCAAAGAGTAAGGTTTTTTTACTTTTAACAGAGCTGAAAGAGAGAAGGGCGTTTCTTTAAAAAGTTTAAAATGATCAATGGTTAATGTGACATCCTTAAAAGTATAATTCACATCGTTTTCAATATCATTCATCATAATAATGCCGTTTTTTATTTCGGCTTTTTTTATTTGAGTTAATTGGGTATTGGTTTTTTTTGAATCTCCGAAAATATCGGAGAAATTCCAGACGCCGTTTCCGTTTTTAATCAGATTTATTTTAGGCGACATTAGATAAATTTTATCAATGGAAATATTTTTTCTTAAAAGCGGAATCAGCCTGTAGCTGACATAAACGACATCCGCGTTTATAAACGGTTCCCTTATTTTCTTGTCGAGCGCTAAAATTTTCAAATCCCGCAGTTTTATTTTACCCGATAAAGATATTTTCGCGGAACTGAATATTACCGTTCTTTTAAAGGTTTTTTGCAATTGGTCTGTAAGTATCGCGCGCGTATCGCTTGAATTAAGCATTGTTTTTACGACAATGAAGCCGCCGCCCAAAAGCAGGGCTAAAAATATAAGCGGAAGCACTATGAGCCGTGGAAGGATTATCTTAATCGCCTTTTTCATTTCAATGGATATTTTAGCAGTTTCCCCCGTTTAGAGATATAGGGCGCGTGGATTTATATTAGAAATGCCGGAAAGCTTCAAAAATAAGAGCGCTATTATAAATTTTGGCACAAGAGGCTCGCTTTGCGCGAGCCTATATCTAATGGGGTTACCGGCAGAAACCTGCTATTAACGGTTTGTCCATAGATTTAACAGCCATAATCTCAGGTAATTTAAACCGGAAATTATGAACTCGATTATCTTTTTTGAGTTTAGCAGTATTCCCTGAAAAGTTTCTTTTAAGGGCACCAAATCGGGGTAAAGGGCTTTAAATATCAGCAATAGAGCCAAGCAATTTAGAAAAATTATTATAAAAAATGAAAAAAACCGTCCTCCGGCTTTTTTTAAATCACTTTGAAGGGGGCCGAAAAATGTTATCTCAATGGCGTTTACAATATGAAAAGAGGTGAAAAAACCTATTAAGGCGACAAAAATCATTCTATATCTTGATAAATCGGCGAATTCTCCGGCTACGAAATATATCGCTCCCAGAATAATAGCGTAAAAAGGAATAAAATACGGCGCCAGGGATATAAAAATATTGTCTCGGGAAAGAGTGACATAGCCATTGTTTTTTCCAACGGATATCTTTTTTATTTTTATGCCGTTTAAAATGGCCGCCACCGCGTGGGTTAGTTCATGAGCCAGCACATAGAGATAGCTGCTGTGTTTGCTGTAAAAATGGAAGGGGATATATATAATGAAGCCTATTGTAAAAGGCAGAGTTATTTTTATGTTTAAAAAGATATTTGCCCCGCATTTTCCCGTTTCCATCATCAGGGCCAGTATAAATGGAATGGAGAGCGTCCATAGCGCGGGTTTAAGCGCTTTTTTAATCAACCATATAATCTTTGAATTTGATTTTCTTTTTTTCAAGTTCCATTACCCA
>DAOWCC010000070.1 GCA_030639665.1 Elusimicrobiota bacterium
ACCAAGGGCACATAGAGCAGAATTTCTCCGCTTGGTATATTTATGCCAAAAGCTCTAAAAATAATGACATAAGTTGCAACTAAAAATAACTCGCACAAAATAGAGTAGAAAACCAAATGTTTATATCTTTTATTCAAGAAGAAAACCGACGCGAATAAAACGGAACAGACTAATAAAATCAAATAGGCTTTTATACTGGAATATAATAGCAAAACACCGACTAAGGCGATAGATAATAATACCAAGAATCTTGTCACATATCCCCAAATAATTAAATATATGCCTTTCTGATATGAAACATCATGATTTTTCTTGAGATATACCGCCCTTAAAAACTCTCCCGCTTTATACGGAACAACCGCTTTCAAAGGCATATTGCCGACTCTTATCAATCTTGCTTCTTCTTCCGACACATGAACATTAAAAAAGTTAAGTAAATGCTTGTATTTTTTAACGGAAATAACAAAATGATAAATCAGCGGAACAAAGAGGGAAAGCAATAATAAGCTTACATTGGCGTTTTCAAATATCTGAGGCAAAGAGTTTAAATTCAGTTTGCCAATCAAGACCACCATGACAATTATTGAGATAAGCCCCGGTATAACTTTTTTCGCAATATACGCTATTTTAGAAGCCATAAAACCTCTTTTAAAGCGCCAAACTTAAAGTTAAACAAAAAATTTAATTCCAATGAACCGCAAAAACCGCAACCGCCGCATTTAATTTCAGGCAAACTATTTAAAGCTTTTTTAACTCCCACCTCAAAACAATTCGGAGACTTCCCATCATAAGTAATTCTATCACAAGAATAAAGAGAGCCGTCGGTATCAATTATGCAGAAAAGTTTTCCCGCCGAGCATTCTAATTTTGGAAAATTGGGCCAATTGTATATATGCTTAAGGCCGATTAAAGAATTCCTCATATATCTTGAATATCCATCAGTTTTTAAATCTATTAATTTTGAAATCTGCCGTTTATACTCATCAAGTGACGGATATATTTCCTTCATATCTTCATCACTAACACCGCGATATAAAGGCTTTAAAGGCTGAAAAGCGGCCTTAATATCGTATTTTTTTGCCAGTTCAAGCACGAAATCCAAATGCTTTATATTATCTTTCGTAATTGTTGTCGCCATACTGACTCTTATACCTTTTGCTTTAGCCAACTCTATCGCCTTTATACAATCTTTATAAGCCCCTTCCCTTTTAGATAAAAAGTCATGTATCTCCTGGGGGCCGTCCACACTGATTTTTAATAAATCAAGATTTTTTATTTGAGAAATTCTTTTCTCAATAAGAAAGCCGCAAGAATTCATCTCGGGAGAAATACCCAAATCTTTGCAATAATCTATTATTTCTCCTATATCATCCCTTAATAAAGGTTCTCCCCCGCTAAAAGAGATTTTCTTTGTTCCAAGTTTTTTCAATTGCCCGATTATGGAAAATATTTTTTCTTTTGACGGCTCTTCCATTTTCGTATTCCAAACATTACAATAGGAACATTTATTCGGACATCTATTGGTGACTTCCATTCTAACGGCAATAGGGATTCTTTGATTGAAAAATTTAACCTTAACAAAGTCACTGGCTGATAACATTTTCTGAACTATATTCATACTCCACCCCACTTTAATACCCATACTCTTTTCAAACTCATGGTAATAGTAGCTAAACTGAATTTTGAACTGCCGTATTTACGCTCGAGATATGTTATCGGCACTTCTTTAATTTTCAATCCCTTCTTAAACCCAAGATAAAGCATTTCAATCAAGGCCTCTGTACCTTCAATCGATTCTAAATAGTCCATTCCTATTTTTTCCAAAGCATTGCGCTTAAAACATCTGTAACCTGAAGTACAATCCTGAACATCTTTTATGCCGAGACTGTATTTAATATAGAAATTGGCAAGATGACCGATAAGGCCCCTAAATAATGATCTGCCCACCTCTCCGCCACGAGATATATATCTGGAACCTATCACCACATCCGCATCTTCTGAATTAGAAATAAGTTTCCCAATATCTGATGGATTATGTGAAAGATCGGCATCCATTTCTATTATCAAATCAGCGCCATTTGAAAGAGCGATCTTAAAACCTTCTTTTATCGCCTTGCCTCTCTCATTACCTATATTTGTTTTGCTTGAATAATGAACCTCTACTTGAGGATGAAGCCTTGAAAATCTTTTTTCTTTTTCGCGTGTGCCGTCACTTGAACTATCCATCACAATTATATTAATCCGGGGATATAGCTCCAAAATCTTTTCCATTAACTCCACAATATTGTTTTTCTCATTATATGTAGGTATTACCACATAAACTTTTTTATCAGCGGCATCCTCATTTATTTTTAAATGAACCGGTTTTTTTGCCAAAGGCTCTTTACCGGGATTTTCAACATCCGTATGCAAATAATTAAACAACATCTTTAAAGCCGTGGTCGCGTATCTTATAAATTCACCAATTGACTTAATTTTAAAGAGAATCTTTAAAATATAACCGGGGCGGAAATAAAAACTGTAATAACTCCATTTAAGTAATTTCTCCACCTTATCTTGCGGCATATCTATCCAATGCATGGGAATTCTTTCCTCTCCCACCTTCAATGAAACAAATTCTTTCCAATAATCAAAACCGGTTTTCTGAATTAACTCCTTATGAAATTGGGTATTTGGTTTGGGGATAGCTCTGCATATCTGCACATAATCCAAGTCCAAACCCTTGGCAAATTCAACTGTTTGTTTAATGGATTTCTCGGTATCTCCGGGATTGCCCACCATTAAAAAACCCAGATTTCTTATGCCAAATTTTTTGGCGGTTTTAATGGCATAAGGCACCTGTTGGGGCGTAATTTCTTTATTCACCTGATGCAAAACATTCCGGGATGAAGATTCTATTCCCCAAAATATCATTCTACAACCCGCTTTTGCTGCCATCTTTAAAACATCCTCATCGGCAAGGTCCACTCTTGATCTGGCAGTCCACGATATATTGAGTTTCCTTTTTATTATTTCTTCACAGAATTTTATTGACCACTGCTTATTAACAAAAAAATTCGCGTCAAAAAAATCTATTTCTCTTATTCCATAATCGTAATAGCATTGTTCTATCTCTTTTATTACATTCTCAACACTTCTCTGTCTCCAATGATTAAGCGCCGCTATCGCGCAAAACTTGCATTTATAAGGACACCCTGTGGAAGTCAGCATAATGGTGAAATTTTTTACTTGAGAAACAAAGGAATTGTATACATGATTTGGCAATAAATGTCTCGCGGGAAAGGGATAATTATCAAAAGGAACAAGACTCTTAGCCTCCGGATTAATGATTACGGCGCCATTGGCATCTCGCCAACATAATCCGGGTATTTTTTTATACCGCGTCTCATCACCAAAACATTTTAAAAACATCGGCAAACTTTCAATCGCTTCGCCGATTAAACCATAATCTATTTCCTTATGAGCCATTGTTTCCTTAGGATAAATGGATAAATTTATCCCTCCAACCATTATGGGCTTGCCTATTTTCAGCTTAAAATATCTTATCCATTCAAGTGATTCCTGGAAACCGTATGTATCCAAGCGAAAACCTATTAAATCAGGATTAAATTCATCTGCTTTTTTAAACGCGTCTTCTTGCGATAATTTCAAAGAATGCGCGTCAATTAAAATCACGCTATGGCCGGCCCGCTCTAAAATGGCCGCGATATAAGCCAATATAATAGGAGGAGAAAGCGTGAATTCTTCATCCACAACTTTTAGATTCTCGGAAAATTTCCGATGATGAAATGGCGGATGGATTAAAGCTATCTTCATATCAAAACACCCTCTTTGTTTTATTTTGCGCGCGCATATACATATCCATATTATAATACATAAGTACCGTTGCAGAAAGGCTATGTTTCAAAGCCTTTTTAACGGAATTCTCAAAATAAATAGAACCCCTAAAGCCTCCACGCAAACCGCAGACCAAGATTTAGATCAAGACTTAAAAACAAAAATGACAACTAATGGAACAACACTTCAATTAAACCTCAAAAACTTTGCAAATATTAGGTAACAAAATCGCGCATATGTTAATATTTTAAATTCCTGAACCTCAATCTCAACCTGCAGTACTCTGCCGTAACTAAAAAGACCGCCTCAGCTCTCTCTAGCGGTATCTAATCCCGAAGACAGCTGAAACGGCCTAACAAAATCCGTTTGCTATTTAGCGCGCGGCAAAGGAGTTTTTCCACTAAAACCCCTCTACCCTACACCTATGACATCTTCGGCAACCTGACTTCCCGCATACGCGAGATCTTGGCTTTGCGCCTCCCGCTTTAGCGGGATTTGCTATTATCGTGACATAAAACAAGCCCATTGCCATAATAAAGACAATATAGCTAAAGATAGTATAGCAGAATATATTGACTTGTCAAGACCTCACCTCTAACAGAACTTACGGTTAATAATCTCCCAAAATCCACCAATTTGTTCCATCTGAAACGAGAATAATGACATTCGAATCGTCTATATCATAACTTGAATTACTACCCTCAATATTTTCCAAACCCTCTGGATAAATATGCAAGACATTGACACTCTCACCTATATTTTTAATCGTATATTGCCTTCCCTTTATCCCTGAAGCGCTCGGTAAAGTCACATCAATATCGCCCGAATTAGTATCACCGATAATAATACTATCATTTGCCGTAATACTATAATCCACGCTCACTACAATAACAGGGGTGGCTATCGGGCCGTCTATTTGCAATCTGGAATTGGGATTAGCAATGCCTATACCCGTATTGCCGGAGGTTGAAACATAGAGATGGGGCGTTATTGCCGAAGTGGATATCCACATAGATGAAGGCATAGTGTCCGTGGCTATTACCGTAATGGAGGAACCAATTATTTTTAAAGCTCCGGTCATGGTATCCCCTGACTTGGCAACCTTGGTCTCAGCATTATCCGAATATATTGCTGATGACACTTTAATATCGTTCAGATAATCACCTGTTTTTATAGCCACGGCATTTACATTTCCGGGCAAATCGCCAGCGTTTATCTGCGTCGTATTGATATTTCCATCCAAATATACGGCGCTGGATACTCGAACCTCATTAAGATAATCTCCACTCGCCAATGAACTGACATTTCCCACACTGTCGGCATAAATCGCCGACGACACTTTAATATCATTAAGATAATCACCCGCGCTTAGGGAACTTATGTACACTGTGGCCGGCAACTCACCGCTTGTTATTTGCGTTGGACTTATATTGCCGCCGAAATTTGACGCGCTATCGGCGTATATCGCGCTGGATACTTTTATATCGTTCAAATAATCACCTGTTTTTATAGCCACGGCATTTACATTTCCGGGCAAATCGCCAGCGCTTATCTGCGTCGTATTGATATTTCCGTCCAAATAAACGGCGCTGGACACTCGAATATCATTAAGATAATCGCCACTCGCCAATCCGCTGACGCTTCCGGCATTATCCGCGTATATCGCGCTGGACACTTTTACATCATTTAGATATTCACCCGAACCTATGGAATTTGCCACAGAATCGGAACAATCCCAATGCGCGCCTGTTGAATCCCATTTCAGAACTTGATTATCCGAACAACCATTATCGGCCAGCGTCTGCGCCACAAGTGAATAAGGCGCGGATATTATTTCTTGCCGCGGCAGAAGCGTTACCCCATCGACCGAAACTTCAATATATCTCGATCCTTTAAATGTATCTGTTGAAATATTTGACACTGTTCCGGTTTCAAGATTAACGCTAAAAAGACCATTGGTAACAAGCACATTATTCGGCTGGCTGGTCCACACGGGACTGCCGCCGGTTTCGACGGCGTATATTGTGAAAATCATGTTCCTTGAATCATTCACGGCTTGCCCGCTTTCTTCAAGCCTTCCCTGAAAATTTATTTTAGCGGGAACACCCGCATTAAGCGCATGCGCTATCGAACACAAGATAAGCATGCTTAAAAATAAAACATTTATTATTTTCGTTTGCATTTTTTCCACCTTCATCTTTTTCTTTGTTTCCATTTCCGGCTTCTCGCTTCTTTCCGTTGCCAGTCCTCTATTCCTCCAATCTTCCAAGCCTCTACCTTATTATCATCAGCTTGCCGGTTTTTGTTTCAAGCGAGTTCCTTACGACATAGAAATAAACACCGCTGAAAACCGCTTCGCCTTTATTGTTTTTCACATCCCAGTCTATAAAATCATTTCCGTCGGATTTATAAATGGTTTTAATAATTATTCCGCTCAAAGCGTATATCATTATCCGCGCCGTTTGAGTGAGATTTGTAAATCTTATGCGGGTATGTCCCATTACCGGTTTAAAAGGAACAGGATAACAATGCGCCGTCGATAAATTTTGTTTGGATATATCCAAAACAACGCTCGCCAAAATAGGTCCCGCGTTCATAACAAAATTATTACCCGACATTGATTGTGTTGAATCCGTCAAACCTCCGATGCTTCCTCCACTGAGCGTAAAAGCGCCTCCGCTTGAAACCGCTCCTCCCGAAGTTATGGATAAAGCCGGATAAATTTTCATATTACCGCTTTCCAGAGAAGCCCGCGAAAGAGATATAAAACAAACGGATAGCAGACAAAAAACCGCAAGCCCCGTTAGAGATAGCCCCCGCACATACATAACATTAAGCTTTCTTAAGAAGATTAGGAGACACGCCGTATGTGTGGAGGCGTCTTTTATAACTACAGCTATATATAATTTCCCGAGCTGCCAAGCCTTTTGGCATCTTTTTTTAAACTTTCGCCCATATATCTCTAACGGGGCAAGGAACCGCAACAAAATCCCTTCAAAATATTTTTTCCTTACTCTAATCATATTATTGTTCATCCTTAACGGTTTTACTCAAAACACTCAAAGCCTTTATAATCTCGCTCATAACATCTTCATCTCTTTCATTTTTTAGCGCGTATATAAGAAAATTCATGGCGCTTTTTTCTCCATAAGAGCCAAGCGCGTGGGCGGCTTTTTTCCTTATCCTTGAGGACTTATCATACAAAGCCGTTTTAAGAGCCCTTAAGATTTTATCGCCTTTATATCCTTTAAGATAGGCTATGGCATTAACGCGAATATCTTCGTTTTTAACGCCTAAAATTCTTATGATTATGTCAGGATCTTTAAAATCCTTTAAAGCGAGCGCGGCGGCGGACGATATTGAAGAGTTTTCACTATCCAAAAATCCAAACAAAAGATTAACCGAATATTCACTTTTGTTTTTACCCAATTGCGCTATAACTTTCAAACTCTGCGCCACATAGTCGAAACTTAAATCATTGACCGACGAATTTTCTGTTGAAATAACGACCTTTATATCCGCCAATATTTTCTTTTTTTCCGTTTTTAACGGATATTCGAAAGACTTGGTCGCTTGATGATCATAGCTCCCTAATGCGACACCCGCCAGAGGCTTGCCGAATTTATACGCTAAGGTTATTTTTTGTATATTACCAAAATATTGGCTTGCGCCATATGAATAATCCAAAAACATATCTCCCGCCAAATTGAGACCAAATCCGAAATTAACCTTTTTTGAAATATTTCCAAAAGAGTTATACCCTACTCTTAAAGCCAATATCTCATAAAAGATATTTTCCATACCCGCGCTGAAATAATCATTCTCATCTTTTGGAAAATTACCCTGCGCGGACATTAATACGGCGATGCGAGAGTCGGAAGATGAGAGCTTATAGGAAACTCCGGTTTTATATATTTTTGGGAGCCGGGCTTTTTTATCAATAAATTGAATTCCGTTTGAACTAAAATTATCAATGCCAAAAGATAATTTAAGATTTTTAATTCCCGATACCGCTAAAAGCCCAAAATCAAAAGCGTTGCCGTAACCGTTTTTATCATCCAATCTTTGCGATATATACTTGGCGCTAAACCCGCATGAGAGTGATTTGATTAATTTATAGTTAAAAGGAATACTGACTCCATAAGAAAGGAATCCCGCCGTATCGGCGGCGGAAACGGAATCTATCCTATTGTCATTATTATCATAGGCGTCAAAAGGGGAAACGGACAGATAATTAAACCCCAGACCCAGCGTTCCGAATTTAGAGGGATAAGCAAAAGACAGCCACTGTTGATTTACTCCCTCAAGATATTTATTGTAGGAGAAAGAAATCTCCGGGCGTTTAAGAAGGCCGAGACCTGCCGGATTATAATAAACCGCATTGGAATTATCACAAACAGCCGAAAAAGTTCCGCCAAGCGCGGTTTCTCTAGCCCCCACGGGAATTCTGAGAAAATCAGCGGAAGTCGTTCCGGGGCCTGCCGCGCCGGAATAATCGCATATCAATAATTGCATTAATAAAACACAAAAAAAAATATTTAATAATCTCATAGTTTTTTCAGACAATAATAGATTGGGCCACAAAAAGGCTTTAGCCCAAATAAATGGTCCTGTTAAATAGTTAAGCATAAACAAATGACCTAAATATTACATTAAAGTTTCATTTTTTTACAGCTTCTTTATAATAGGGGTCTTTCAGTAGAACTATGGAAGAGCCCGTAAGCCATAATTCTTTAAGATTTTTTTCATCTTGAGTATTAATTTTAAAATCAATATCCACGCCTTTACCGCTCATATCAATGCCTGAAGAAGGAAAGAGTTTTGCGACCGTAATGGATAAACCTTCCCCTCTTAACAATTTAAATGTTTTTTGAATTGACACCTTGCCCGCGGTCTCAGAGCCCATAATAAACGCTTTATTGTTTTCTTTCAAAACTTGAGCGAAAATTTCACCGGACATTGAAGTATCTTTATTTACGAGAATTATAAGCTTAACTTCTGAAAATTTTCCTTTGCCTTTTGAGTGAAAATCTTTAGCATACCCCGGCTTATGAGATTTTACGCTGAACATCAGCTTTTTATCCGGAGAAAAAAGATTGATGGACCTGGAAAGCTCGTTAATATTTCCGCCATTATTATAGCGCAAATCAAGAATTATGGATTTTGCTCCCGTTTTTATCAGACCGGTTAACCCCTGTTCGATTATTTTAGAAGAACCCTTAAAAAAAGAACCCACCTTTACATAAGCGGTATTTTGATTAAGAGGAAATCCGAATATTCGCGGAAATAAAAATTTTTCCTTTTTAATGGAAACAAAAAAAGGTTTTTTTGCCGAACGCCTTTGTAATTTAAACTTTACGGTATCGCCCGTACTGTCTTGAGCGTCATTATCATAATCGGCGGCAAGCACTTTATCCCCATCGCGAACATTATTTTTGAAAGCGGGAGAATTATTGAAAACTCTTCTGACATACAGATTATCCAAATTTCCGTCAAATAAAGCCCCTATATTCTTTATATCCGTATTATTGCCGTAGAACTTTATTTTTTTACCGGAAGCGATAAGTTTCGCGTATTTATCAACCGCTTGCAGGCCGGCAAAACCTCTTTGGTTTAATAGATTTCTAACGCGAGAGGAATCAACTTTTTTTATGCTGTGTTTTTCAAATATAAAAATAGCTTTATCATACTTTTTTTTATCGGAACAGCCGCCAAAAACAAATAAACCGGCAAAAAAAATCACCCCCACACATACACATCGTTTGTTAATTTTTCTTAAAGAAAGTTTAAATGCTTGCGTATGTGTGGGGGCCATATTAAATTCTCCAAAAAGACTCAAGGCTCTTTTATTTAAATAAATTTTCTCAGCCGTTGGCTGTCTAGCTGTCAAGCAGTCTAGCCGCCAAGCTATTCAGTTATTATATAATTTACCAAATTATGGAGTTGAAGGAATAGTGTTTATACCCACGTGGTATTGGGGTCGGGCTCGGGAAAATCACCGGTATTGTTAAAATAATCAGGCGGCAAACAACAACAAGCGGCCTCGCAAGTACATCCGCATTCTTCTCCGCAATCACCGCCAAAATCCATCACTTCCTCACCAAATAAATCGGGAGGATCTTCGGGGTCAACAGGCTCCGGAAGATTTCTATCTGTGGGACCTTCATCACCTTCATCACCATAATCACCAATATCATTATTTGTGGGACTGCCGCCGCCGAAATTCATACCACTGAATAATGAATTTAACATTCCATCGCTTGCGTTATTAGCCAGCTTTGACGCTTGATATTTAACATCTTTATCAAGAGCTTCTTGAGTCCCGTCTTCATCCAATGAGAGTGAATTAACATCGTTAATGCCAAGACTTTTGGCGGAAGATTTGCTCATATCCATATCGCGCAAATAACCCGGAATGGAATTGGGATTAATTCTGTCAAGATTTATTTTAACATCCTCACTATATTCCAAAGAATATCTGGAGGGAGAGACATTATCAAACGCTCGCGCTATCCAATTTTTAGCCGCGTCTCTGGACGCGTCCCTGGCGCCATATATCCCCATTTTCCATGTTTTCTTTAAAGACTGCATCACCGATGTCTTTTTTGTGGCGACGGCTCTTCCTTTTTTAGCGGTCGTCTCTTCATTTTCCTTTAATGAAACATCTCCTTTGCTCGCGGCAAGAAAATTCCCTGAAGTTTTGCCTTTTCCGTCTTTGGATGAAAAAACTCTGTCTTTTTTAATTGCGAGTCTTTTTCTCAGACCGTCGGATAAATGTCCCCTCGCGGCGGATGTTTCCTCATCTATCAAGTCTTCCGTTTCATAATCTTCGTCAATATCATTTCCCGGCGCGCCTGCAACTTCAGATGAAGCCGCGCTGAGCTTCCTTTTTTCAAGACGAGCGGAAGCGGAAAGAGTTGGGGAACCTTTGCCAACACTAT
>DAOWCC010000211.1 GCA_030639665.1 Elusimicrobiota bacterium
AGGCCGAAGGTAAAACAAAAAATGATGTGGGGCGTGAAAAATTTATTGAAAAAGCTTGGCAATGGCGCCAGGAATGCGGCGATGAAATATTAAACCAATTAAAAAAACTTGGTTGTTCGCTTGATATAAGCAAAGAGAATATACGCTTTACAATGGATGAACAGAGAGCGCAATCGGTATTTGAAGCCTTTAAAAGTCTTTGGGATAAGAAATATATCTACCGCGGTGAAAGAATGATTAACTGGTGCCCGCGATGCGGAACCGCTTTATCTGATATTGAAGTTGAATATGAAGAGGAAAAATCCAAACTCTGGCATATCCACTATCCTCTTGAAGATGGCGGGAAGGGCATCATTGTGGCCACCACGCGTCCTGAAACCATGCTTGGTGACACAGCGGTGGCTGTTAATCCAAAAGATGAAAGATACTCAAGTTTTATAGGCAAAAAACTTAAACTCCCTCTGACCGGCAGAATCATTCCGATAATCGCCGATAGAATGGTTGAAAAAGATTTTGGCACCGGCGCCGTTAAAATAACCCCGTCCCATGATATCAATGACTTTGAAATGGGCAAAAGGCATAATCTTGAAAACATCAGAGTTATATCATATGAAGGCCGCATTATTAATAGTCCGGAAAAATATTTGGATAAAAGCGTTCAGGCGGCCAGAAAATTAATACTTGAAGATTTAAAAGAACTTGGTTTTCTGGATAAAGAAGAACACTATAAACATTCCGTAAGCAAGTGTTATCGCTGCAATAATAATATAGAGCCTCTGGTTAGTGAACAATGGTTTATCCGCATGGAAAATATGGCAAAGCCCGCGATAAAAGCCGCTGAAAAAGAAGAAATCAAATTTTATCCCCCTTCATGGAAAAAACCCTTTATTGACTGGATTGAAAATATTCAAGATTGGTGCATATCAAGACAAATTTGGTGGGGGCACAGAATCCCGGTATGGTATTGCAAGGAATGCTCGGCTAAAGGCCTTAAATTTTCAGAAGAAGGAAATCTTTCAAGAATATCCTTTAAAAACGGAGCAAAACCGATAGTCTCTTTTGATAAACCTGAAAAATGTCCCCAATGTTCCGGCCAAAATCTTTTGCAAGACCCCGATGTTTTGGATACATGGTTTTCATCGGCTTTATGGCCGTTTTCAGTTTTTAATTGGCCGGAAAAATCCAAAGATTTGGATTTTTATTATCCCACATCCGTTTTGGTTACAGGCTATGAAATACTTTATTTATGGGTGGCCAGAATGCTTATGAGCGGCATTGAACATATGGGAAAAGTTCCTTTTCCAAATGTTTATATCCATGGCATTGTGCGCGATAAACACGGCAAAAAAATGTCGAAATCTCTCGGCAATGTGATTGATCCGCTTTTAATGATGAATAAATACGGCACGGATGCCGTAAGATTTTCTCTTATCTTTCACGCTATCGGCGGCAAGGACATTCAATTTTCCGAAGATATAATAATCGGCGGCAGAAATTTCATAAACAAGCTTTATAATGTTTCCCGCTTTTTGATGATGGGCATTAAAGAAAATGAAAAAATCGCTTCCATTGAAACAAATCGCCTTAAACTGGCCGATAAATGGATATTGCATAAATATAATAAAGCTCTTTCCGATGTTCGAGAAAACATGGATAAATTCGACGCGGCAAACGCTCTTAACGCGATTTATACTTTCTTCTGGGATGATTTTTGCGATTGGTATATAGAACTTGCCAAGCACAGGCTTGAAACCAATGAAAGGAACTCTGTCTTGGCCGTATTGCTTCATATCTTTACAGGCTCTATAAAAACAATGCATCCTTTTATTCCGTATATTACCGAAGAATTATTTCTTAATACAAAAAAATATATCTCATCATCGCAAGAGTTTCTTCTGGATAATTTAATCGATGAACCGGATAAAAAATTCATCAATGAAACTTGTGAAAGACAAATGAAATCCATTATGGGCATTATAACTCAAATCAGAATATTGCGCGCGCAATTTGAGATTTCCCACAGCAAAAAAGTAAACGCCGTTATAACTTCAAAAAACTCCAAAGCTTTAGAAGCTTTAAAAGAAAATGCCGATTATATCGCGCTTCTGGCTAAAATTGAAAATTTGGAAATAATTGAAAATGCCAAAAAACCGGAAATGTCGGCCTCTGCCATAAGCGAATCTTTCAGCATTTATATTCCGATGGGCGGACTTATAGATATTGAAAAAGAAAAAAAACGGCTTGTAAAAGAATATGACAAAACCGATACAGAGCTTGCCCTTTGGAATAATAAATTAAAAAATGAAAACTTTATTAAATTCGCTCCCAAACAAGAAATTGATAAAATAAATCAAAGGAAAACGGATTCTTTGGAAAAAATTGAAAAACTTAAAATTTTATTGGAAAGCTTTAAATAAAACAGCGCGACAGCTCGGCAGCTATACGGCTTGGCAGCAAACAAAAAGGTGATATATAGTGAAAAAAACAAGCATTTTTAGAAGATTTTTGAATAAATTCTGGATTAGAAAAGACAGAGAAACCTATCTTTTAAGCGGCATTATACTCGCGAGCACAATAGGTGGTTTTATCACATCTTACTGGCATTATCTGGACAGGATGGAAGTTATCTCCAAAATACATATAAATCTTCATATGGAAATGGAAAAAGAGAAGGAATTCAGCAGATTTAAAGAAGCCGCTTCTTATTCAGGAGCTCCGCAAGAGGGCAAAACGCAATACTACAAATTGGAAAAACCTCCCGCTATGACAATGCCCTCTCTTCATAAAGAAGAACAACCGCCGGTTCAAAAACCCGCTAATGATACGAGGAAAAACAATACCGTTGAAGAAGAAGACTATTCTCAGGATGAGTACGAGGACACTTATGAAGAAAATTAAATTCATTCTGCTTCTGGCGATTTTTATTTTACCCGTTTCAAACGCGGTTGGCAATAATGATAATGCCTTTAATTTTCAAGGCGAAATTGCGGAGGAATACAATATCGAAAAAAAAGCGGTAACCATGGATTATTCCCAAGTGGATATATATGACAGACCGGATCTTGGCGGCATGATAATACTTTCAAAAACAAGATGGAAAAACTGGGTCGCGCGCGCCGTCTATATCGGTTTGATAAATCTATTGTTTATACTTCTAATTGTAAGCCTGCCAAAAGACAACGAACCCAATATTATAATTTCATATCTTCTATCCGGCTCAAGTTTTGTAATGAGTTTTTGGATGTTTTCATGTTCAATCCTGCTGTTTAGACTTAGGGAAATTCCAAGCTCCATAATATTTCTGGCCGTGGCTTTTATATTGTTCGCGATA
>DAOWCC010000086.1 GCA_030639665.1 Elusimicrobiota bacterium
ACCGTATTGCCCAAACTAAGGCGGGCAAATTCTATCTGGCGGGGATGATATATGCCGAGCTCTTCCAAATACCAGTCATATAAAGGCCTGTGGTCTTCAAATTCAAGCGTGCAAATCGAATGGGTTATACCCTCTATGGAATCTTCTATTCCGTGAGCCCAATCATAAGTCGGATAAACTTTCCATTTATCGCCCTGTTTGTGATGAGGAGCGCGCAATATTCTATACATTACTGGATCGCGCATATTTAAGTTATTATGAGCCATGTCTATTTTGGCTCTCAGGGTTTTCGAACCGTCGGAAAATTCTCCTTTTTCCATGCGCTCGAAAAGGTCGATATTTTCTTCAATCGAACGGTTTCTGTATGGGCTGTCTTTTCCGGGTTTGCCGGGCATGCCGCGGTTTTCCCTAACTTCATCCGCTGACAAGTCGCAGACATAAGCCTTGCCTTTCTTTATAAGCTCCATCGCAAGTTCATACATGCGCTCGAAATAATCGGAAGCGTAAAAAAGCCTGTCTTCAAAATCCGCGCCTAGCCATTTCACATCTTCTATGATGGAATTTACATATTCCTCTTCCTCTTTGGAAGGGTTGGTATCGTCAAATCTTAAATTAAACTTGCCTTTATAGTCGCGCGCTATACCCCAATTAAGACAAATGGATTTCGCGTGTCCTATATGCAGATAGCCGTTAGGCTCAGGAGGAAAGCGGGTATGCACCTTGTTTTCATTTTTTCCCTCGGCTAAATCAGCGTCTATTATTTCTCTTATGAAATTGGTCCTTACAGATTTCTCTTCCGTCGTATTTTCCATAGGGAAATTATAGCAATTTTGAAATAACGATTAAATTTAAGTAAAAAGGATTAAAAGTTGTGAAGATTAGAAATCTGAAAACAGCAATATTTTAAAAAACAAGTTTTTTTGATTTTCGTTCTTAACTGCGTTATAATGATATTGATAATGAGAAATACCACTGACCGGATATTGAAATTAATACAAAATAAAGCCGCCGCCAATAAAATTAAGGTTGGCGTCTTTGCGGATATTAACAATACCCCCGATAACCGCATACTATTAAATGAAAATACAAATTTTCCCATAGCCAGCGCGTTTAAAATAGCGCTTCTTATGGATATTGAAAACAGAATCCATAACGGACAGGTCACTGCAAGCGATAAATTAAAAATGCGTGAATACCACAAAGTTCCGGGGAGCGCATTGTCAAACTTTCATGAGGGCTCCGAGTTTTCCATTGATTTCCTATTAACAAAAATATTCAGCCGTTCTGATAACGGCGCAACCGACATTCTTGGCGATTATCTGGGATGGGAGTCTATTATCAAATCTTTGCCGCAAATTTCGCCATTATTAATACCTTATATAATGCCGACTAAACTTATGATGATTGTGGAATGTAATTTGTGGTCTGAGTTCAGGAATAAACCAGTGAAGGAACAGATACAATTATGGAACAATGCCGATTTGGAACTTAAAATGGAAATTATCTTAAAAAATTATCATAAGTTGAAACATCTTTCCCCTGAAGAAATCCAGACAGCTTCCGACAATTATGATTCCCAGCTTACAATTATCAGTAGAAAATTGCTGGTCCAAAATATTGGATGGCAGGGAACTCCGGCAAACTGGGGAGAATTGATATCAAAAATAGCGAATGATGATTTTTTAGACCCGCCGAGAATGAAATTTATCAAAAACTATTTAAAACTCGGGGGCAAAGGATTATTATGGAATTCAATAAACACTCCTGAGATTATTGAATGCGGCCGTAAAGGCGGCTCCCACGAAGGAATTCGCTGTGATTTTGGTTACGCGAAATTTAGAAACGAAAAAACCGTTTCACTGGTTATCATGACTCGGGAGCAAACTTCGGTTGAAGACAGGCTTGATGAAATGGAAAATTTTATTAAGGATATAAGCCGATTAATTTTAAATCATTATGAGCTATGCGAATGACCAAGAAACCGGAACCGGGTGGAATTCAAATTATGAAAAAAACTACGCGGATAAATGATTTTGATTCGGAAGCCGAATATTACGATTTGTTTGAAAACAAAAATCAGCCTTTATTTGATTTAATCAATAATTTCTTAAAAAAATTATTTCTAAAAAATAAAATTAAAACCGTGCTTGATGTGACATGCGGCACGGGAGCACAGGCTATTCCCTTGAGTAAAAAAGGTTTTCATGTGCTCGGTTCGGATATCGGGAAAAGCTTATTAAAGATTGCCGCGGCTAAAAGCAAAAATTTGCCGAATATTAAATTTGTCCATGGTGACGCGCGCCGCTCAAAACACGGGAAATTTGACGCGGTTATTTCAATCTTGAATTCGCTGGGCTATTTAACGAAAAATGATTTCAAAAAGGCTTTAGCTAATATAAATCATAATTTGAGCGATAACGGATTATTAATTTTTGACAATACCAATAGAAGCTGTCTTGATTGCGGAAATTTTATCACGGATAAAATAATCGACACTGCCGGCGAGAGAGCTAATATCAAATTTATCAGATTTTCAAAATCAAAATACAGCAAAAAGACGGGTATTATTCTCACAAGATGGGAGACATTAATTCAATGCGGACATAGAAAGCCAATGAAAAACGGCGGTCTATGGAAAAGGCAGACATACTCATTGAACGATTTAAAAAACATCTTTAATGAAACCGGTTTTAAACTGGAAAATATTTATGACAGGTCTTTAGCCGATTTTGATGAAAAAAGAAGTTTTTCGTATATGGTTGTAGCGAGAAAAACAGAACACTGCAAAACCTCCCAGTAAACCATAGCGAACACTGCTTTGCTTTTTGGAAATTCCGCCAAAATAGACCGGGAGAATTATATGACTGAATATAAATTGCGCCTCAATTCCTCTTTTTTTATCAAGCTGATAATCACCACTTTTTGTATAGGTGCTATGTTAACCCCGACACCTCCTGCGCGAAAATTATAAAAATAATATATCCGTTGTCTTGTAACGGTTTAGCCATCAAAACAAATGTGACTTTACCTATTTTAGAGGCAGAGCTTTATCATGATGAATATCATGAAGCTCTGCCAGTGCCATATTCCGACACTACTGCTTTACGCTATTATGTCTAAAAAAAATGATTAAAAAAGTTAAGATTTGCGAATAGATTTTTTTATATAGTTCCCAAAAATTATTCCAATTTGTGCAAAAACTCCACATCAACCACCTTAATGCTTAAAGATGTTTTACGCTCCTGCTCTATTTTTAAAAGCATATCCGCGCAACTTGAATGCTTAGAACCTCCAAAAACAGGTATCCATTGATAATTTGTCACAAATAATCTTTTATTTAAATCCCCTTTGTAAAAAGCTTCTCCGTTCTCTTTACTTTGAACACACCAAATAACATGCTTGCCTTTGAATTTATTTTGATTGGAAACAACCTGTTTATAATTCAACTTTAGGCGTTTTGCTTCCTTTATCATAGGACTGAACTCTCCAATTTCCTCTCTGTTGCTTAAGAAAGACGGATACACGCTCATAAACCAGCAGTTCAACCAATAACCCACAATAAATATTACCAGTACTATGCTGAAAATTTTCAATCCGATAATAATGATTTTTTTACCTTTCATAAAACTCCCTAAAATTCTAATTGATTGTGTTAAAAACAATATATCAAATTCTCAATTCGGAATTTTATTATCCAGGTTGAAATGAAAACAGAAAAGAGACTATAATTAACGAATATTACAATTCAAGGAATAGCGCTAAGAATGAAAATTCAAAATTTTAAATTTAACTTACAAAAGGCCACAACCCCCAAGAAGCGCCCTCTATTTATTAAGCTGTTACTTACCACGCTTTGCATGTGTATTATTTTAACGGTCATGGCCTACGGAATTAAGAAACTGATTGAACCCATCCCGAAAAAAATTATGCGACTCGAGCCTCAATCAGAAGAATCCATACCTGAGCCGCAATCGTGGGAGTCTGCGGACATGCCTGAGCCAAAACCCGCCGTTCTTTCACCAACTGTATCGGATCCGCTGGATTTGATAAAAGTGAGAAAATCTCCGATTAAGAGCTCACGAAAAAAAACCCGTTCCGTTTCGAACAAGGCGGCAAAGCCGCGCCTTAGACGGGTGGGAATGGGAAGCTCCGGAGGCAATTTCGCTAAACCGCTTTACAAATATAAAACCATCAGGAAAGTTCGCCCTGCAAAAAAAGTCTACTCATCCGCGCTCTCTGCCGAACAAACCGATGATGAAAATGAAGAAATAATTCTTACCCCTTATGACCTGACAAAAAAAATTAAGGTAAAAGGGGCAAAGCCGGTATCTGTGGAGCAGGCAAAACTCTACACTGATATGGATTTGGAAGCCGAGGCGCTGCGCGAAGCACGACGCTTGGAAGCTATCGAAACAGAACTTTTAAGAAAAAATTTACTGCATGAAAAATTGTGGCTTGTAGCTTTAATAACGCTCTTGGGCATAGCGATGATGCTTTTGGGTTCCCGCGTAATACGCGCCCTGCGCCTTCTGAAAAAACCGGAAGGAAAACACTGGACACTAAAATAGCCCCTTTTCGGAAAAATATCCACGAATATATCTATTTAGTTTTTTTGTTATATAGTATTACACATATATTTACATCATGGAGGAGCAATGAGCATACATAAAGACCAACCTAAGGGACTATATCTTCTGTTTTTTGTTGAGATGTGGGAGAGATTTTCATACTACGGCATGCGCGCCCTTCTGGTTTTGTATATGGTTAAATACCTCCAATTCAGCATGCAAAAAGCCGGTTCCGTTTATGGTTGGTATACGGGACTTGTTTACCTTACGCCCCTAATTGGCGGCTATATCGCCGATAGATATTTAGGCCAGAGAAAATGCATAGTTATAGGCGCCGTACTTATGTCTTTAGGCCATTTCGCCATGGCTTTTCCTCCTCTTCCGTTTTTTTACACAGCTCTCATACTCCTGATAATAGGCAATGGTTTTTTTAAACCCAATATTTCCACCGTTGTGGGTTCTTTATACGCGAAAAATGATCCGCGCCGGGACGGAGGTTTCACGATATTTTATATGGGCATAAATTTGGGAGCTCTCTTTTCTCCCCTTATATGCGGAACACTCGGTGAAAAAATAGGCTGGCACTGGGGATTTGGCGCCGCCGGCATAGGCATGCTATTAGGATTGGGAATGTATTTATGGGGACAAAAGAAATTCTTGGGCAATCACTGTATGTATCCGGCATGTTCAAGCAAAGACAGAGAGATTGAAGACAAACCCCTGACTTTAGTTGAAAAGAAAAGAATAGCGGTCATATTTATAATGACATTTTTTGCCATTTTCTTTTGGTCTGCTTTCGAGCAAGCCGGCAGTTCATTAACCATGTTTGCAGATAGGGAAACCGACAGACTTATTCCTTTCATTAATATGATATTTCCAACAAGCTGGTTTCAGTCAATAAATCCTCTGTTCATAATAATATTCGCTCCCTTCTTTTCAAATATGTGGACAGCCATGGGAGAAGCGAAAAGAGAGCCCTCAACGCCTATAAAATTCATAATAGGTTTGGGACTTCTGGCAGTAGGTTTCATGGTAATGGCGGCGGCAGCGGCTCTCTATCAGCAATCTGGACCAGTAAGCATGCTTTGGCTTGTAGCCGTTTATTTCTTTCATACCATGGGTGAACTTTGCCTGTCCCCGGTCGGACTTTCAATGGTCACCAAACTGTCGCCGCCGAAATTCGTATCTTTGCTTATGGGCGTATGGCTTCTTTCAAGCTTCGCGGCAAATCTGGTAGGAGGACTTTTCGCGGGAAATTATGACACCATGAATCACACTACTTTCTATATGATTCCGACCGGAACAGCTTTGGGCGCGGCGCTTCTCTTATTGCTGATGGCGCCAAAACTTAAGAAGTGGATGCACGGAATTCACTAATAAAATAAAAGGCTTGGAATAATGCTATGGAAACATCAAAATTTGATATAGATAAAATCACTTCACAAAAGGGAAGGCTTGCGATAGTAACCGGGGCGAATACGGGCCTCGGATTTGAAACAGCTTTGCACCTGGCAAGAAAAGAAATGAAAGTGATAATGGCCTGCCGGAATATGGTTAAAGCCGAAAAAGCAAAACACCATATACTCAGAAAACTGCCCAACGCGGATTTGGAAATAATGAAGATTGACTTAAGCCATCTTAAATCTGTCCGTGATTTTGCAGTGGATTTCCTTGCTAAACATAATCGACTGGATGTCTTGATTAATAATGCGGGAATAATGGTTCCGCCTTATATAAAAACGGAAGACGGTTTTGAAAGTCAAATGGCCTCAAATTATTTCGGTCATTTTTTATTAACGGGTTTATTACTGAATACCATTATAAAAACACCAAATTCCAGAATTGTGCCGGTTGCAAGCATAGCGCATAAAAAAGGAAAAATAAATTTTGAGAATTTAAATTTTGAAAAGAAATATTCGCCCACAGCCGCTTACCGGCAAAGCAAATTGGCTTGCTTAATGTTTTCCTATGAACTTCAAAGACGCTTGGAAAAAGCGGGACTCAAAACCTTATCGGTCGCGGCGCATCCCGGAGTCAGCATTACCGATATAGGAAGAAATGTTCCCAAATGGATGTATAATATCGCCTTACCGTTTATGCCTTTAGTTACGCATACGCCCGATAAAGGAGCCCTGCCCATTGTCTATGCCGCTCTCGGCGCGGATGTTAAGGGCGGCGATTATTTCGGCCCGAAAGGATTTTTGGAGATGTTCGGCTCAACCGGAAAAGCGGATTCAACCCCTCTTTCACTAAACAAAGAAACAGCAAAACGGCTCTGGGATATTTCTGAAGAACTGACCGGCATAAAATATTCTTTTTAACTTAATCTCAAAAAGATAACCCTACAATACTTCCTTTACACTTTTGGCCCCGGCTTTGTTAAGCGCGAAAAAATAATGCTTTCAAATTTAACAATAAGGCGAATTGAATAAAAACGCCCTCAAAGAGGGCGTTTTGAAAAAGACTGCGGATAATCCGTGTCCGTTATAATTTTTGAATATTTTCAATCAATATATTTGATGGTAAAACTTGCCGAACCGGAGTCGTGGCTGATTATCACGGTTTCAAGTAAAGTAGCTCCTCTGGCATATAAAACCTCTTCCACTTTTTTGGACTCTCTTTCAGCATCACTCCTGGCAAAGAAGCCTTTCTCGCTTTCATATTTGCGAGCTTGAATGGATTTGTTTGATATATATTTTATGGTAAAACTTGCCGAACTGGGGCCGTGGCTGATTATCACAGTCTCAAGTAAGGTAGCGTCTCTGGCATATAAAACCTCTTCCACTTTTTTGGACTCTCTTTCAGCATCACGCCTGGTAAAGAAACCTTTCTCACTCTCATATTTGCGAGCTTGGATGGACTTATTTGATATATATTTGACAATAAAACCATATGAACTGACTCCATGGCTCATTACCACGATTTCAAGTAAAGTAGCGTCTCTGGCATACAAAACTTTTTCCACCTTTTTGGATTCTCTTTCAGCATCACGCCTGGTAAAGAAACCTTTCTCGCTTTTATATTTCCGTGTTTCGTCTCCAACTATATTTTTAATAAACAATGGAATGGGAATATCAAAAGATTTTTGAATATCATTGCCAGCCTTAAACCCCAACTGTTCTAAAGCTGTTCCTGTTTTACCAAACGCGAACAATTGAGATTGCGAGATAAATCCAAGACAAACCATCGAAATTATAATAACTCTCGCCATTTTCGCCATATTGAACTTTAACGCCATAGTGTTCCTCCAAAATAATTATTGTATCCGACTATACATAAAACTATATCAATGTTCGCGCCTTTCAATTGAGAGGCGAAAGCCCCTTTAAATAAAGAAAAAAAGACCTATATTAATATAGGTCTTTCACTTAATAAGAAATTATCAGCTTAAAACCGATGTGTCAATTTGTTAAAGCAATTTACTTTATTCTCATGGAAGTGCTTACAATTTTCCTTTTCATATTATTTATTCTTGAAACAACTCTTTCTGTTGAAGATACTCCCATATATCTTTCAATTTTATGAGTCTTTAACCAATTAAATCCCTCATAATACAAATTAGAGGAAAAACCCTTGCCCCTATGAGCGGAAAGAATGCCAATATTCGCAACCAATCCCACTTTTGATAATGATTTTTCTATTGATACAGTGAAAACACCGATAAGGCCGTTCTTATAATACAAACCAAAGGACGCTATTTTAAGATCTTTAATTTGAAAAAAACTTGAAAATGATTTTCTAATGGTTTTCACCGGCATATGATACATATCTGATGTCTTATCGCTTTTTAACGATTTTACCGCCACTTCCAAATATTTTTCAAAATCCTTTTTCAAATCTATCGGCTTAATTTCATATCCGTCCGGAAGTTTTTCTTTCTTTTTGGCTACATACCGGAGAGAATCTTTAACTTTTCCTGATAAATAATGAAATGAAAACTTAAATCCCTCTTTTTCATAAAGCCGGATTTTTTTATTTTCGGACGGAGGAATTAATATCTGAACTTTAAGTTTTTTTGCTTTATGAAATTTCTTGGCTTGAACGAGAATCCTTCGCATACAGCCATTCTTAATCAAATCCGAATCCATATAAAAGGGCTTTGCCAAAATTATTTTGCCGTCAAAATCATCCTTAACGACGCTTGAGACCCATAACCATAAGACTTTATTATTTTCTATGCCATAAGAAACGAAACGCTTATTATCGTCATTGTTTATAATCTTTTTTAACATCTTTGCCGTTTTCTTAATATCGGCAGTGGAAGGTTTCTTTCCTTGAAAAATACAAGTTGTCTCCATAGCCCTTCTTCCTGCCAAATCAATCAGTAAATCGAAAGGATTCTTCTTTAAATTTTTTTTCATATATTTTCCTTTTTGCCGGAAAGGCTCCTAATCTTTTTTTACGGGTTTATAGGCCTTATTTATATCCAAATCTTTGACATAAGGGCCTTTCCAGGATATATTAAATATATCCTTTAAAACTTTGGCCGAATTTTTGCCTTTTATAATAACCGCGGCGCCGCGGGAAGAATAGAAATAACTCTTGCCCCAATTGGATGTGCTTATAAAACTTATCTTATTATCAACCAGCATATATTTACAATGGTCCACCCGGGAATAGGGAATAAAACCGCCTTTATCTTGCGGAATCGTGGATATCTTAATTGAAATATTTTTTACCTTCGCCAAACTTTTGATATCCGCATCGGTCTTGGGCTTCATTGCCCAATCGGCGAAAATAAGTTTTATTTTAATGCCTTTTTTGGCGGCTTTGCGCAAAGCCTTGTCCAATTTTTTCCAGCGGCTTTTATCATAATCGGTAATGGCATAACTCATAATTTGAGCGGAGATGCTTTTTTCGGCGTTTTTTATAAGACTTAATAATTCATCCACTTCAATTGAAAAACCTTTGAACAGAAGTTTTTTCGGGCCAAAAGCAAGATAATATTCTTCATTTTTCTCCAACACTTTCGCTTTTTCAGGATTCTCCTTTGTTACCGGTTTAAAATTAAGTTTGGAGCGAAAAAGTTTTTTAACGGATTTCTTGTCATCTGATTTGGCCATTTTCCAATCCGCGTTAAAAACCGCTGAAAAAGTTTTTGCCGCTCTTTTGCTTGTGATTTTCAAACCAAGTTCATGAATATGCTTAATGGCCCGCCAATCAAAATTCTGACTGCCGATAAAGACTCTTTCTCCGTCAATAATAAAAAACTTTGTATGC
>DAOWCC010000264.1 GCA_030639665.1 Elusimicrobiota bacterium
TATTGGTTTGGAAAAGAGCTATTATAACACTTCTTAGAGAGAGAGGAACCTATAACTCCTTCTGCATAGAGGCTGCGTCAGCAATAATTATAACACTTCTTAGAGAGAGGGGAACCTATAACATGAATCTGGGGAGGAACTGAAGAAGGGCGTCAAATCTGGGACGCCCTTCACAAATAGTGTAGCAGACGATAAATTTGTAGTCAAGAGCGCAAAAAAAGCCATTTCAAAGACATCTAATTAAAAGAGGGTTGCTTTGTTTCTTGATTATTAAAACGGACTTTTTGGGGAGCTTTAAAAATTCACAAGCAAGGAAGGAGTTCTCAGAAAAGAGCTTTGGGCAAAAAATAATTGTTGACGGGGATGTGGTAAAAGTTTTATATTACGGTATATGGGGCAATTGATTTGGAAAGGGGGCATAAAATGCAACAATCCAATACATCTGTCTTCAATAGGGGACATATATTTTTAATCTGCTTAATGGGGGGGATTTTTATAATGGGCTGTAACGGGGATTTACCTAATAATGCGGATAAGCGCTTTCAACCGGAAGATAATTCCGAAGCGTATGACGCGTCCAAAACCTCTAATATTTCCGAAGAACAAAACAAATTCTTTCATGCAAGAAAGAAGATGATTGAAACCCAGATAAAAGCCCGCGGCATTAAAGATAAGCGCTTATTGGATGCGATGCTTAAGGTGGAAAGGCATAAATTTGTTCCGGTTCAGTCGCGCGATTTGGCCTATATAGACGGTCCTTTATCCATCGGAGAAGGGCAGACCATCTCCCAGCCGTATATAGTGTCCATAATGACTGAATTGCTGAATTTAAAGGGCGATGAGAAGGTCTTGGAGATTGGAACAGGCTCCGGCTATCAGGCGGCCATATTGGCCGAACTGTCTAAGGAAGTTTTTACCATTGAAATAGTGGAACCATTGGCTAAACGCTCAAAACAACTCTTTCAGGATTTGGGATATAAAAATATTATTGTCAGACACGGCGATGGTTATATCGGATGGAAAGAGCAGGCTCCTTTTGACGCCATTATTGTTACCTGCGCTCCGCCATATATTCCTCAACCTTTGATTGAGCAATTGGCGGAAGGCGGGAAAATGGTTATTCCGGTGGGAACTTATTGGCAGGAATTAAAATTGATTGAAAAACTGAATGGAAAAATAAAAACCACTGCTATTATTCCGGTCCGTTTTGTTCCGATGACGGGAAAAAGGGATAAATAAAAATCAAAGATTATATTCAATTATAAAGGGGGAGGAATAACTGGCAGAGCAAGGCCATTGATACAAATTAATTGTGTCCTACCAACACACGACACGATAGAGTAGTCCACCCTGCGACTACAGTAAACGAAGCCTCTGCGGGAAAACTTTATTTTTTGATTCCTTCCAAATTAAACATGAAAGCGTATTCAAAAGCCACAAGTTTCAAGCCCTCAAACCTTCCGGTCTTTCCGCCGTGGCCCACTTCCATATCGGTCTTCAGTATGACAAGATTATCGTTGGTTTTCATATCCCGCAATTTTGCCGCCCATTTGGCGGGTTCCCAATATTGCACCTGTGAATCATGCAGACCCGCGGTGATGAGCATATTCGGATATTTTTGGGCTTTAACATTATCATACGGAGAATAAGAAAGCATATAGTCGTAATATTTCTTTTCATTGGGATTGCCCCATTCGTCATATTCGCTGGTGGTGAGAGGGATATCGGTATCCAGCATGGTGGTTATCACATCCACGAAGGGAACGCCCGCCAATATTCCATTATAAAGCTTTGGAGCCATATTGCTTATGGCGCCCATCAATAAACCTCCGGCGCTTCCGCCTTCGGCGTAAATATGCTCGGGCGACGAGTAGCCTTCGCTTACAAGAAACTTTGTGGCGTCGATAAAA
>DAOWCC010000071.1 GCA_030639665.1 Elusimicrobiota bacterium
GTGAGATGCATAGGGGTGACTGCTCGGAGACCCTGTCCCTGAGGGTAAACTTACTGACAGGACCCGCTGAGTCGTTAATAGAGTAAATTAGACGTTTTCATTTTCCGAAAAGGTAGAGTTCTTCTTGAGCGCGGGTAATGCCTGTATAAAGCCAGCGCCGCCACATGTCATCGTCCATCTTGGGAAACCGTTCTTCAAACATTATCACTTTCCGCGCTTGCCCGCCCTGGGCTTTATGAACGGTAATGGCATAGCCGAAATCGAAAAGATCGCCTTGCGAGGCTTTGAGCCTGTCTTTTGTAAAATTAATAGCGGTTTTGGCTCCGAATTGCGGAGCATAAATTAAACCCGAATAGGGCTTCTTTAAATCATCCATTTGTATATCGGCTTGATACCAGTCTTTATCCACCGTCTCTATACTGATGATAGCGCCTAGCATGCCATTGTAAATTCTTTTCTCATGATTGTTTCTAAGGCAGATAACCCTATCACCGGAAGATGGAGTCGGGCATTCAAAACCAAGCGAAGCTCTTATAAATTGATTTATTTTTATACGGGTTGAATTATATCCGCAAAGTATCATGGTGTCTTTATTATAGCTTTCAAGAAGTTCCCCACTTCGCTCTTGTGTTTCAGGATCGCTTCTTAAATATTTGGCCACCCCGTCCCCATATTCTTTAGGCGGCACGATTCCCGTTTTTCTGGCAAATTCCGAGACCATGATTATGGGATTATGTTTTGCCTGTCTGTGAATTTCAGTCAGTAATATTTCAGGCTTTTTCATTAAATTAAAATTCCCGGATATTGGCGGTAATTGCCCGTGGTCTCCGACGGCGATTATGGGAATATTATAAGAGAGTAAATCTTTCCATATAGGGCCGTCCACCATGGAGGCCTCATCCACTATTATTAAATCCCTTTCAAGTTCTTCTTTTTTAGTCCAACCTGTTATTATGCCATTGGATGATTCTATCGGATTATATATAAGGCCGTGAATGGTGCTTATGGTATCTCCGGATACATTTACGCCTGATTCTTTAATTGTGAATTTAAGATTCTGGGCGGCTTTTCCCGTATAACTGCAAAAACCGACTTTTATTTTCTTATCTTTTTTAAGCTTTTCGATTTCTTTTCTGAAGATAGCTATAAGTGTGGTTTTGCCCGTGCCGGCATAACCTCCGAGGGTGATAGACTGTTTTTTCTCAGGGTCCTTATACCATTTAAGGAGTTTATTTAAGGCCAGTTTCTGGCCATTGGATAGTTCCATGTAAGAGTAATATAACAATTATGGAGGAATGGATTATAACGCTTTTAAGCGTCCTCTTGATTTTATACGTAGATTGTGTATACTATACGTATAAAAAATTATGATTAAAATATCCCCCGAAACCCATAATCTGTATTTAGAATTAATGCAGCAATTGACTGTGTTTGAAGCCAATCGTTCAATAAGCAGTTTGAACGGTTGTTTCACTAAAAAAAAAAATAAATGGTGAATTATATTATTATTTTCAATATTCGGATCCCGGTAATCTTATGCGTCAAACTTATTTGGGAAAAAAATCCAAAGAACTTGAAAAATTAGTGAAAGAATTTAAAAAGACAAAGAAGCTGATTAAGCCTGATATAGATTGTATTAAAAAACTATGCGCTCAATTGAGGGTCGGAGGCGCTATTGTTAGCGACGCTCCTTCCGCCAGAATAATCAAATCTTTATCCGATGGCGGTATTTTTAAGCTCAATGGTATTTTAATAGGAACACATGCTTTTAGTGTTATAGGTAATATGATTGGCGCTAATTGGAAAACGCATTTAAAAACTCAGGATATAGATATAGCCGCTCCCAAGAATATAGATATAGTGATGGGTGACTTAAAAGCCGATGTTCCCAATGCATTGGAACAATTAAAAATGGGTTTTTTGCCTGTTCCATCTTTAAATCCTAAAAATCCCTCAACTTCCTTTAAGGTTAGAGGTTCAACATTAATGGTGGATATATTGACTGCCGGTAAGAAAGAATCTGAAAAACCCGTGTTTTTATCAAAGTTTAATACGGCGGCTCAGCCTCTTCATTATCTGGATTATTTAATAAAAGATTTTGAAAAAGGCGCCATTATCAATAGTGAAGGAATTCTTGTAAATGTTCCTAATCCGGCGAGATTTGCTTTGCACAAGATTATCATAAGCCAAGACAGGCCGGCATTCGCTCATGGGAAAACTATGAAAGATATTTCACAAGCGGCTAAATTGCTTGATATATTAAGTGAAGAAAGGCCCGGAGATATTTTAGTTGCATGGGATGATTTGAAAGGCCGAGGTAAAAACTGGGTGAAAAAATTTAAAGCCGGTTTGAAAGTGCTGGAGAATAAACATCAGATGGAATTTCAAAAGTTCTTATCAGTTCTTCCCGAATTAAAAAAATAAATATTTCCAAATTCTTTTATACGTAGGTTTTGTGTAATCTGCGTATAAAATGTAGGTTCTGCTTTCTGCTCGCTACTATCTGCTTTCTAACTAATCTCTATGTCGGGTAATTTGGTTCCGACTTTATAAAGTATGACCGCCATTATCAAAAAACAAATTCCATTTAACAACCAGGGATTCATACCAAAGCCCGCCGGCAGATAACCCAGAAGAAGACAAACCGCTCCCGTTGTAAGAGCATAAGTCATTTGAGTGCGGACATGGTCTATATGGTCCACCGCGCTGCCGATTGAAGATAAAATGGTGGTGTCGGATATGGGCGAGCAATGGTCGCCGAAAACCGAGCCCGATAGAACGGTTCCCACTGTGGCATATAAAAGATGCATGGATTGATCGGGCGGAAAACCCGCCGCGATGCCCATTTTATGAGCGAGAGGAACCGCAATGGGAAAGATTATGGCCATGGTGCCCCAGGAAGTTCCGGTCGCGAACGCGATGCAAGCCGATGCCAGAAATATAACGGCGGGCAGGCCCCAGACAGGCAAAGTTCCCGATAGAAGCTGAGTTACATATTGCGCCGTTCCAATTTCCTTGGTAACGCCGCCGATGGCCCAGGCTAGGGATAAAACAAGAACCGCCATTAACATAGATTTCGCGCCTGAAAACCAAGCTTCCATGCCTTCTTTAAATGAGAGAGCTTTCATACCGAGAGCTAAAAACAATGCCGTTAAACTTGAAGCAAGCGATGCCCATAGTAAAGCCTTAAAACAATTGGCATTGCCGAGTATATCGCGCAGGCCGATGTTTTTTGAAGTTTCTCCCCCTTTGGCCGCTATTTCATTAAGGCCGCTGCCGATAAGTCCGACTATAACAGCGCCCACAAGAACAATTATGGGAACAATGGCCAGAGCCGCGCTTCTTTGCTCCGGTTTTTTGCCTTTATCAAAATCGGCGCTTTCGCTTAAAGGTGTTGAACCCGGACGGAGCGGTTGATTTTCATTTATAGCTCTTTGTTCCGCCTCAAGCATGGAGCCGAAATCCCGTTTCATAAAAATTGTAAGAGGTATAAAGAGAAGTATTATTATCAAATAGAAACTATAGGGAATGGAATGTAAAAATACGAGATAAGCGTCGCCTTGAATATTTGAGGCTTTCATGGCGTCCGCTATAAGTCCGAGTTCAAAGCCTATCCAGGTTGAAACCAGAAGCAGAGAAGATATTGGAGCGGCTGTGGCGTCTATTATAAATGAAAGTTTTTCCCTTGAAATTCTGAATTTATCAGATAGGGGCCTCATCATATTGCCGACTATGAGGCAATTTGAATAATCGTCAAAGAAAATAGCCAAACCCATCATCCATGTTGCCAGTTGAACTTTAAGTCGTGAAGATACTCTCTTGGCTATGGCCGAGACAAAACCCTCAAGGCCGCCAGAGCGCGCTATTAAGCCGACGGTGCCGCCTATTACAAGTGTGAATAATATTATGGAAGAATGGTCGCTATCCGCCACCGCTTTAAGTATATGCGTGTCCAAGGCTGTGAAAAGTCCCACGCCCGCGGCTTTCACGGTTTCTAAAGCGTTTGCGGGTTTGAGAGCCAGGGCCGCTCCGACCCATACGCCTGAAAAAAGTGAGAACAATACATCTCTGGTTATAAGGGCTAAAGCTATGGCTATTGACGGAGGCCAAAGTGGGGAAGTTCCGATAAGCGCCGAGGGTCCGCCGAATATAAGTATTAGTAAAGCTACGGCTCCGAATACGGATAATGAAATATAAAGTCTTTTAAGCATATAAATCCTCTCTGTAATATTTAACATTATATAACAATAGAGTTTATAGCGTTAATAGAGTTAATAGCGTAACAAAAACAGCTAACAGCAAAACAGACAAATCCCCCTCAATCCCCCTTTAATAAAGTGGGAGGAGATAAACGAAAACAAATAAGTCTTAGAGTCGAAAATGGCTAGGCGGCAAACGGCTAGGCAGCCAGACAGCCAACAAATAGAGAATTTCCTTATGTCGGCTGAGGGTGATTCCGCTGTATCGTAATTCGGGCGGGACCCCTTTTTCCGATAAAAAATTAAAGATATCAGGGAATGGCAGGTGTGTTTGCTAAGCATGGCCGTTCGGAAGCCGACTTGGACATTCAGGAGGCTGAGATACGGAATGGCGCAGTACTAAGCGACCATGGTCATGCGTGTAAATATACCTGTCATACCAAAAAACAAATGTAAACTTTTGTTAATAATTAGAGATTTCCTATTATATCTTTGATTTTTTTGAGGATTTCTCGGTGTGTTTGATTATTTTATTCATCATATCCACGGCCTCAACGGGATATTTTCCCGCCGCAGTTTCACCTGAAAGCATGACATAATTTGTGCCGTCCAAAATGGCATTGGCCACATCCGACACTTCCGCTCTTGTGGGGTTTGCCCGTTCTGTCATTGATTCCAGCATTTGGGTTGCAGTTATAACGGGTTTCTTTTTTAAATTGCATTTTTTAATGATGAGTTTTTGAATAATCGGTATTTGATAAATTGGAAAGGATATGCCCATATCCCCGCGAGCTATCATAATAGCGTCGGAGGCCTCAATTATTTTATCTATATTTTTGACGGCTTCCCGGGATTCTATCTTGGCTATTATTTTACAATCGGGGTGAAGGGTTTCCAATATAGTCCGAACGGCGATAACTTCTTTTTCCGAGAGGACAAATGAAAGGGCTATATAATCAACTTTATGTCTTATGGCAAATTTCAAATCCCTGATATCCTCGGCATTAAGCAAAGGAAAATCCAAAGTTGCTTCCGGGATATTTACACCTTTGCGTTTTTTTAGAAAACCGCCCGCAACAACTTCGGTTTCAACTTTGTTTTTTAAAACTTTTTTGATTTTAAGGCAGATATTGCCGTCGTCGATATAAATAAGAAAGCCTTTTTTAAGAGGCTTTAATGAGCCTCTATAATCAAAAGGAATTGTATTGCCGGAACCTTTAATATCTTCCGTGGTCAGATAAACGGTCTGACGGCTTTTTAAAAGTATGGGTTTCGCCCCTTTAAGACGGCCTATTCTTATTCTGTTTCCTTTTAAATCCTGAAGAATTCTGATATGGCGGCGATATTTTTTATTGAGTTTTCTTATCAGTTCAACTTTTTCCAAGTGGCTTTCATGCGAACCGTGTGAAAAATTGAGCCTTATCACATCAAGGCCGGATATCATCATTTTGCGCAGAATGGTCTCAGTTGAAGAGGTTGGACCTAAAGTGGCTATTATTTTAGTTTTTGGCATTAATCCTCTTTTTTTATTTTGTGTTGTTTTTGTTTGATATGTCTTGATTTATAGCGCTAAATCAAGAAGTATTTGTTTTGTTCCGTCCACAACATCGGCCATTTTATTATAATCCAATTTCTCAATTGTATCTTGAGGTGTATGATAATGCGGAGTTCTGAAAAAGGCGGTGTCACAAAGCATAATGGCTTTATAACCGAATTTCCAGAAAGCCCATTGATCTGAAAGCGTTATGGCGTTTACCAAAGTCGCGGGAGCCCATAATTTTGCAATCGGCATTTTGGAAGCGCTTTTAAAAGATGCCGTTGATTTTTCCAGTAATTTTCTTGAAGGCATATTTGAGACCATGCTGAGAAAATTTCCCGTACTCGGATAGAAGAATTTTAAGACATGAGGATAATTCTGCGATTGGGGCTTGTCCGAGTAATAACCGACCGATTCAAGGCATATCATGGCTTCTATATTTTCATCCAGAGTTTTGCACATCTTGGCGTATCTCAGACTGCCCATATCATTGGTTTTAAAGAAAGGCGGCTCTTCATTGGCAAAGGCCACAAAACGCAATGTTTTCTCGGTTTTTATATTTTTAAATAGTCTTGCAAGTTCCAGAAGAACGCCCACGGCGGAGCCATTATCGTCGGCGCCGGGCGTGTCTCCGTAAGTGTCATAATGCGCTCCTATGACTATTATGGAATCTTTATCGGTTGAGCCGGGTATGGTGGCTATTATATTTTCAAAATCCATATCCACCGAATCGGCTTTATAAATTTGAGTGTCGGCTGTATAGCCGTGTCTTTCGAATTCATACTTTATATAGTTTATGGCTTTCTTCAGGCCTGATGGGTTTAAGTGATTTCTTTTGCCTATATCTCTTGCCAGAACGCTGAGGGTTTTGGCGAGGTTTTCCGCGGTAGTGTTTTTAAATTGAGGTTTATTTGTGTCTGAGGCGTTTATAGTATCGGTATCGGTTTTTGTCATACTTTCATTATAATAAAAAAGACGCCTTTTTGGACGAAAAAAACCACAGCAAATCTTAGTTTAAAATTCGCTATTTTTTTGTTTATGCGAGCGCCTTGCGGCGCTCACAATATGAGAGAGGGAGAGAAATAACTAAGAAGCGGTTAATTATACCGTTTTGCAGCGGCGTTTTTTCGTGATGAGATATTGTCCGTTTGTTTTAGTCATTCTGGCAATTAATTGATGCGAGCCGGGAGTATAATTTGTCCAGTCATACCACCAATAACCGTTAGAATATCTGCAGGCTTGCCAAGGTTTGTCATCTATGGAGATATCAACCTTTTCACAATTTAAGCCTGTTCCGATTTTTACGGCATAATACCATGAGTTTATGGTTTCATTATTTTTCGGATAATCCATAACCACATACTCGTTTTTGTTTATTATTGTTTTTTTTGTTACGGGTTTTAAGGTTCTTTTCGCAACCTTTTTAACCGGTTTTACAGTTTTTTTTACAGTTTTTTTTATGGTTTTTTTTGTGTTTCTTTTTTTTACTGTTAGTCTGAGCATCTTTTTCCCCTCTATTGCTTTATTTTGAGATTTTTTTTTTACGGCTTTGGACTTCGTAATTATGTTGAGCAGATAAGTTAATGCCTTATCGGCCGGACATTTTAAATCAATCCAAAGCGCGCGTCTTTTTTTTGCTTCCAATGCGTTGAAATCTCCGATTGCTTGAGCCATTTCGAGTTGACCGAATGTATAGCTCTCCCCTGCCACCAGTATATCTTTTTTGGGTCTGTTTGTTAATACTATAAACACGCCGTTATCGGCTCCGCCCTTATGCAATTGCCCCGATGAGTGCAGATATCTGGGCCCATAGCCGAATAATGTGGCTGAAGATGACCGTTCTTTCATAGCTATTCTCAGTTTTCTCAGTATTTGGTCGATTTTACTATCATAAGGCAGATAAGGGAGAATACCGAGATATTCCTTGCCTTTAATGGCTGAAAAGAATTTTTCACAAACATCTTGGGCTGTTTCGGTTTTTGAGTTTAAAGTTACGGTATTGATTTTAGGCGATATAAAGGCGTCAAAAAACTTTCCCGAATAATCGGGTTTTGGAATATTAAGTTTTCCCGTTTTCTTTATTTTATCCAATAATTTTCCGGCCAGTAATTTGGCGTCTTGGACATTTGGCTGGTCAAAGGGATTTATTCTCATAATGGCGCCTGCCGCCGCCGTGGCTATTTCCCAGCGCATAAATTCAGCGCCGACATCGTTTAAGTTTTCCATGCGCATTTCCACGACGGGATGTCCCGCTTTAGCCAAAGAGGCCAAGCCTTTGGCTATGGCTTTATCCGGTGTTTCCGGCAATCTTATGTGAACAAAAAATCTATCCGCCTGATATTTCTGGGGATGGGATATTTCTTCCTGACATATGGGAACCACGCCTTTATCTTCTTTGCCAAGGCTTTCGGCCACCAATTGCTCTATCCAGAGCGTAAAGGAACTGATGATATCGGGGGTAATTACGGTCAATTTATCTCTTCCCAAATCCCAGGCTCCCGCTATCATGGCGCCCAGCATGGCGCCGGGATTTTGTTTTATCTCGGATGTCTTGCAAAGGTTTGCCATTTTAACCGCTCCGTCCACAATGGCTTTTATATCGGCTCCGCATATTGCCGCGGGAACCAAACCGAAATATGAAAGGGCGGAGAATCTGCCGCCGATGTCCGACGGATTGATGAAAATTCTTCTGAATTTTTTTGCTTGTCCCAATTCTTCAAGCGATGAGCCTTTATCCGTTATGGCTATAAAATGCGAGCCCGGGTTTTTCACTTTGTTTTTCAGCAGTATATTGAAAAAGTGTTTGAATTGGCTGTTTGGCTCTATGGTTCCGCCGGATTTACTGGAGAAGATAAAAATTGTTCTTTTAATATCTATCTCTTTAGTGACGGACAAAATATGAGCGGGGTCGGTGGTGTCCAAAACAATGAGCTTCGGACCTCTGGGTTTCTGGAACATGGAGGAGAAAACTTCCGGCGCCAGACTTGAGCCGCCCATGCCGAGCAAAACCGCGTGTGAGAAAGATGAGACTTCTTTTGCCATCTGCTCTATCTCTTCCACTTTATCCTTCATTTTATACGGTATATCCAGCCAGCCCAGATAGTTTTTTATCATGGCTTTGTGAGAGGCGTCATCTTTCCATAAGGAAGGGTCCTTAAGCCAAAGGCGTTTTGGAAAATTTATTTTTTTCAGTTGTTTTGCCGTACTTATTATTTCGGATATATTAGCGCCGGAGTATTTTGACATATTACCTCTTATTGCCGATGATAAGGCTTGAGTTTTAACAAGAACATATTTAACGGCGTGATTATAAGATTTCATGAATTTTTTTACGCCGTCTTCTTCGAGTTTATTAAGAATCGTTTCCAAATCAATGCCCATAGCGTTTAATTTAATTAATGTTTTTTCAGCTTCTTCTACGCGAGCGTCTATGGTATTCCTATTGATGTCGCCATGGTTTATGAAAGCTTTAAGGGTGATTTCGGGCAGAGTGTTTATTGTTTCCGGCAGGGCAAGTTCATCAATATAGAAAGTGTCTTTATAAGCCGAACTTTTAGTTCCGGTTGAAGCCCATAATAACCGTTGAATTTTCGCGCCTTTATTTTTAAGGGCGCAAAGTTCAGGGCTTGAGAAAAAAGCTTTATACTCTTTATAAGCTAAGAGGCAAATGCTGACGGCTATTTTGCTTTTCAGTTTTTTCGCTTTTTCAGCCGTTGTTTTATTTTTTTTGGCCAGTTTATCCAATAATTTATCCGCGCTTGTGTCTATTCTGCTTACAAAGAAACTCGCGACCGATGTGAGTTTGGCTATGGAAAGATTATTGTTTATTCTGTATTGCAAAGCGTGCTTATAGGCGGACATGACTTCTTTGTATCTTTCAATTGAAAATATCAAAGTGGCGTTTATATTTATGCCGCGCGATAAAAGATATTGCATGGCCCGCACGCCCTCGGCGGTCGCCGGCACTTTTATCATTAAATTTTCTCTTTTGCATCTTTCCCAAAGCCTCTCGGCTTCTTCTATGGTTTTGTCATAATTATTGGCAAATTCGGGAGATATTTCCATGCTTACAAAGCCGTCGGTATATTCCGATTTTTTATAAACATCGGATAATATGTCAGCGGCTTTTTTGATATCTTCAATCATAAGATTTTCAAATATCGCTTCCGCCGATATATTCAGTTTGGCCAGTTTTATGATGGTTGCGTCATAGGCTTTGGATTTAAGGAGGGCGTTTTCAAAAATTGTCGGGTTCGAGGTTAAGCCTTTTATGCCCATTTTTTCTATGGCTTTTTTTAAACCCCCCGCCATTAAAAAATCTTTCTGGATATTATCCAGCCAAAGGCTTTGTTTGCTTGATTCGAGTGTTTTTTGAAGATTCATTTTAATTTCCCGTGTAACTGCAGATTTCCGCCACTACTTCTTTGGCGGACCCGCCGACGCCTTAATGGCGGGAAGGCTTAAGATTAAGGAAAAGTATCATTAACCTCAATTTAAAAATAATTTTAATTGGTTAATATGACAGAAGAATCCAATAATCAAAAATCACTTATAGAACAAATTTATGATGAAATGTTTAGAATTATTGAAGAAACAAAGAAGTTCAATGAAGTAGAGATTCAGAATCTTAGAGAGATAGCTTATGAAGATAATTTTAAAAATGAAAAGTCTATAACCGAAGCAATCAAATCGGGTGGGAAACCAGAAAAATGAAATTAATAGAGCTTGAAATTCAATATATTCGTGGTATTAAACAATTAAAACTAAAACAAGAAGGAAAGAACTTTCTTATTTATGGACCTAATGGTTCAGGAAAAAGTGCTGTTGTTGATGCAATTGATTTTCTTCTAACAGGTCAGATTTCCAGATTAAAAGGTGAAGGAACAGGAAGTATTACATTAAAAGAACATGGACCACATATTGAACATCAACCAGATGAAGCAATTGTAAGAGGAAA
>DAOWCC010000249.1 GCA_030639665.1 Elusimicrobiota bacterium
AATTATTCTGAAAAAGACAATTCAGTCACAGTGAATGTCACAATAACGAAAGGCGCAAAATCATATAAAATGACCTATAACCTTACTTTGGCATTCGACGGCATCTATTCCACCAATAGCTTCCTTGAAGGCCCCAGACTTGAAATGCCAAACTCTATCTACAGAGGAAAAGCTTGGACTAAAGGCGCTAATAAAAACTGGGTTTCAAGCGTTAAATCCAGAGTGGATATTCCGGCGGGGCATTTTGAAAATTGCGTAAGAATCAAAACAAGAATAGGCGATGGCGACGCGGGTTCGGCGGTGAGATATTATAACCGCGGCATAGGCCTTTTATATGAAGAGTGGCAAGCGGAAGATAAAGTGGAAACTTTAAGACTCTTGTCTTATTCATTAAACTAATTTAACTAAAAATTAAATTTAAAAAACCGGCGTTTATAATAAACGCCGGTTTTTTTTATTGTTTTTTATTGTATAAAAAACAATAACCCTCCAAAGCTATATTCTCAAAACAACAGCCTGTCCGCCGAAGCAGTAGTGGCGGAAATAGCTGTGGTTTTTTTGAGAATATGTTTAGCGTCGAAGGGTAATAAATACAATAAACTCTTTTTTACATGCCGGGAAGCTTAAGTCCCATACCGCCCATTTTTGACGCGGCGGTTTTCTGAGATTCCCCTATCGCTCTATTAACGGTCTCGGTAAGAGATGACTCCAACTTGGCTTTGTCTACGGAACTTAAATCGGCTTTAATAGTTACGGATTTTATTTCCTGTGAACCCGTTATGCCTACTTTTACCAATTCATCTTCACTTTCAAGAACAATACCGTCCAGTTCTTTTTTCATCTCTTCCATCTTTTTTTTCATTTCCCACAAATCTTTCATTTTGTCAAACATAATTTTCTCCTCCGTTAAAATTGTCCGCCTAAAGCGGACAAGCGAGACAGCTGGACGGCTAGACCGCAAAACAACAAAAACTTACTAATTTTTTTCAGTTGTTAAGCTGCCGGGCAGTCTACCTGCCTAATAGAATCAATATGTAACGCTATTAACGCAAAGAACTCAATAAACGCTACAACCGCTCTTATATCTTATTAAAATACTCGATAAGGTTCAAAGCCGAAGTTTCAACTTCGGGGCTCAACTTTTCTTCATAATCCATTTTCTTACCTTGTACGGCTACAATAGTCAATGTTGCCCCGGTATCTTTAATTATAATGCCAAATGTAATGTGCAAAGGAAGATTATGAGTGGATAAACAACTGTATTGGGCCACCTTCTCCAAAGGAATTACTCTAATTTCCCCGGTCGCGCCGCCAAAGTTAGCGGCATCTATAATTATTATTTTATCAGGACGGAAGTCCACTGCCTCAGATACTATGTTTTCAGGCGTACTTTCAGCATTGATAACCTTGAAGTTTTCTTTAGACTGGACTTTTTCACCTATAAAAGGACCGACACCATCGTCTCCTCTAAAAGAGTTTCCGATGGTGACAAGTAAGGTCCTGCCTTCAATATTTAAGGCGGCTTCTATTTCTTTAGTCAGTGAATTTGACATCTAAATAATGAGCTGAACATGAAATACAAGGGTCATATGCTCTTACAAGCATTTCAAAAAGAAGAGTTATCTCCTCTTTTGATTTATCCAATATTTCAGGCAGAAGTTTTGCCATATCATGCTCAATATTATTTATGTTTTGATTTGTAGGGATTACGCAATCAGCATGCTCAATAATACCCTTATCGTTGATTTGATATTCATGGAATAATATTCCTCTGGGAACTTCAACAGCTCCAGCGCCCTTACCGGCTCTGACAGGAATGGTATTCTTTTCATTAACACCGACAACAACTTCTTCGCTGTAATCTATACCTGTTTTGATTAAATCCTCAAGAATAGCGATAGCATGTTCATAGCAATGAACAATTTCAACTACCTGAGCTATGGTATTCATATAAGGATTATAACAAACAGGTTTGAGACCTAAATCTTCGGCAACTTTTTTTGCGTTCGGGCAAAGCTTATCATAGTTGAGATTGAATCTGGCTAAAGATCCAACCATTAAAGATTCTCTTGAAAGCTTTGTGAATTTAGCGGAAGAACGGGAATCCACGAATTCATTTGTAGCTTTCTTATAATCTTCTTTAGGGAATCTTTTACCGTCGGTGGAACCGATATCGCCGTTTAACATCGGATATTCATCGTCATTTGAAACAAGAGCGACAAATTCAGTTTCTCTGGTAAAATCAGGAAGCTTTAAGGTTTTAATCAAGGCCAATGTTTCGGCCATATCGCCTTCCATAGCT
>DAOWCC010000001.1 GCA_030639665.1 Elusimicrobiota bacterium
ATATTCCAAAAAATTGTTGGTTAGTGGCAAATTGAAAATACCTGATAATGCAACACTTTTGCGCATGGCAGGTTATTCAGGCAATTCATCAATAAGAATTATTAAATCCACGCTTTTTTTACAAAATCATTTAGGGTATCCTACTCTTGATGTTTACTATTTTATTTTTACCACACAAGGTAAGCGAATTAAAAAGGTGATGACTATGCTTTTTAATCACGGAACAAATGAAAGGCAAGCAACAAATCTATTGGCATATGCTCCAATGCTGCTATATTCAAAAGGACGAGATTCTGAAAGCGAGCGGAATGCTGATGGGACAACTTCTGTATGGACGGGGCCAAAAGAATTTGCGCATTATGTTCCACGAGAGTTTGAGTCTGCGGATGTAAAGGAAGAATATGTTGTGTACCCACGCAAAGCGAGTTATTATATTTTCCACTACGGGGAAGAGTACAAAGCGAGTGAAAGTATGTTTAATGGGCGACAGAGTTATAGGGATGTTTGCGCTCTGATATTAAAAAATGCACCTGGAGCGCGATTCCGAGTTGGAGAAGGTGGAAAATTCCATTTAACAAATTTTAAGTCGATTTATCCTTAAGATTATTCCTTATGAAATAGGGTAATTTGGTTGTTTTACAAGGGAATTTCACTATGTTGGGTTGGGTGTTTTGACTGTATAGTAAGAAATTTCTTTATAAACCAGGGTAATTCTGCTGTATCTTAGTTAGGGATGGGTGGGATTTTTTTAAAATTAAAGTAGTAATAAAGGCATGGGAGGTGTGTTTGCTAAGCAAGGCCGTTCGGAAGCCGACTTGCGCATACGGGAGGCTGAGATACGGAGAGGCGCAGTACTAAGCGACCTCGGTCTTGCGTGTAAATATACCTGCCATGGCTAAAAATGGCTAAAAAACGCTTGTTTTTATATAGGTGGTTTGCTACAATTATAACTGTGTAACCAAACCCTATGTTCTTTTAGAATTTATTAGTACCTTAATACCGTCGTTTTAGGTTCCAATTATTTTGGTAGTACGGTATAACTTCCGGCACTTGTTTTGTGACGGCAGCGCCCTATAGAAAGGTCGGCCTTAAATTCCATCTTTCTGCGGGCAAACAACCTAAGAAAAAGAAAACAATAGTCGTAATAAGTAAGATACTGGCGCGAATTGCGTCGGTTGTATTGTGTACATTTTATATTTGGATATTTTATATAAAGCAGTTCAGGAGCAGGATATGACAGAAGAAAACAAAGATAAGAAAGAAGAAGTTTCAGCCGACGCTAAATCCGTCGAGAACACAACGGATAAAACTGGCGCCGTAGGCGCCACAGGCGTTGAAGTCGCGGAAAAAGAACAGCCCAAAGCTGAAGAGATAGGCAATCTTCCTTCTAATTTCAAAATTGCCATCGGCAAGAAAATAGGAATGACACAGCTTTTTGATGAAGAAGGGAATATGAATTCCGCCACGATTATAAGAACCTCTTCTTGCAAGGTTGTTTATACCAGAGAGAAAAAAATAGACGGCTATACAGCCGTGTGTTTGGGTTTTAAAGACCTTCCTGAAAGAAAGCTTAATAAAGCTATGGCAGGCGCCTTTAAGAAATACAATACTTCAGCGGTGAGACATTTGAAAGAATTCAGAGTTCCCACTACTGAGGGAGTTAAATCAGGCCAACCGGTTCTTTTAACCGACAACTTTAAAGAAGGTGAATTTATTAATGTTCAGGGCGTATCCAAAGGAAAGGGATTTGCCGGAGCAATGAAAAGACATAATTTTGCCGGTCAACCAGCTAGTCACGGAGCTTCAAACAGAGAAAGAGCCCCCGGTTCAATTTCTTCAAGAAGATCTCTCGGTAGAGTTATGCCCGGACAAAAAATGGCCGGACATATGGGTTGTGAGACTGTAACTATAGAGAAGGTTAAAGTTTTAAAAATAGATCTAGCTGAAGGTTTAATCTATTTGAACTGTAGCGTGCCCGGAGCCATGGGCAGCATTGTTTATTTGGTGGAAACCACCAAAGCGCAACCAAAACCTAAAGTAAAAGCAAAAGGCAAAAAGAAATAAAAAAAAGCAGGTTAAGATTAAGGCTGAGGTTGAGAACGGCAAAATTAGGCGAATAAATTTAAATGGATGGGTTTTAGTTTTTTCTTGGTCTTGACCTAAATCTCAAACTGCAGTAAACAAGGATATTTATGGAAACAAAACTTTTAAACATTAGCGGACAAGAAGTGGGAAAATGTGAAATTCCTCAGGAAATATTTTCAAGAAAGGTGGATGAACATTTTCTTCATGAATTGGTTAAGTATTATCTTGCCAATAAAAGACTGGGCACGGCTCAAGCTAAAAAAAGAAGCGACATCTCCGGCGGCGGTAAAAAACCATGGAAGCAAAAAGGCACCGGCAGAGCCAGACACGGAAGCAATCGCTCTCCTTTGTGGAGAGGCGGCGGTGTTGTTTTCGGTCCGCATAATCATTCTTTTAAACTGGATATGCCAAAGACCAAGAGAAGAGCCGCTTTATTGGAATCTCTTTCAGCTAAATACTCTGACGGTGTAATATCGGTTATTGAGAACATTGATATTAAAGAAGCTAAAACCAAAGAAGTCAGAGAAATTTTTAAAGCATTAAAGATTGAAGTTAGAAAGGTTTTATTCGTTTTGGATAAATCCGATGAAAAATTCGCTCTTGCTTCAAGAAACATGAAAGAAGTTTCATGGATTCTTGCAAGAAATATCAATGCTTATGAAATTTTAAGAGCTCGCGCGATTATTTTTACTTCCGCGGGTATGAAAGATTTAGCGGATTTTTTAAATCCTAAGGCTGAGAAGGCTTCAGCTAAATAATTTGTTGGAAGTTAATGGAGGCTTGTGATGAGTAAATCAATTTTAAGAATTCTTATAGCGCCTATCTTAAGCGAGAAAAGCGTAACCTTGAAAGATAAGGAAAATAGATATTGTTTTAAGGTGGATATAAAGTCCAATAAGATTGAGATAAAGCATGCCGTGGAAACTGTTTTTAAAGTTAAAGTTGAAAAAGTCCGCACGCTTATTATGCACGGAAAAATGCATAGAGTTGGAAAATACCAAGGCATGCGTTCAGATTGGAAAAAAGCCTTTGTAACCGTTAAAGAAGGTCAGAAGATAGATTTAACTTCATTGCCCAAATAAAAGAGTTTGGGAGTTAAGAATTTTAGAGTTGAGAGAAAAAGTAGTTGAGAAAACGGACCGTAAATTTTAAGTTGTTTTGATAAGGAGTTTTTTTATGCCAGTGAAATCGTTTAAAGCGTATACACCATCAAGAAGAACAATAACCGTCAGTGATTTTTCGGATATTACGAGAACCACCCCTGAAAAAAGCCTTATGGTAGGGCTTAAAAAAAAGGGCGGAAGAAATAATACCGGCAGAATCATGGTTAGGCATCATGGCGGCGGACATAAAAGAAGCTATAGAATAATAGATTTCAAAAGAAACAAAATAGGCGTTCCCGCGAAAGTGTTTTCTATAGAATATGATCCCAATAGGAGCGCCAGAATCGCTCTCCTTCACTATGTGGACGGAGAAAAAAGATATATCATTGCTCCCAATGGTTTGAAAGTCGGAGAGATGCTTAATAGCGGCCCCGAAGCGGATATTAAAGTCGGAAACGCTTTACCGCTTTCCTCCATTCCTGAGGGTACTTTCATACACGCTATAGAAATGCAGCCCGGAAGAGGCGCTCAGTTCGCGCGTTCAGCCGGTACGCAGTCTCAGCTTATGGCTAAAGAAGGCAAATACGCCACAATCAAGATGCCTTCTGGCGAAGTGCGAAAGGTTTTGAAAAAATGTTCCGCCACTATCGGTCAAGTGGGAAATACAGAGCATAATACAATAACCATAGGAAATGCCGGAAGAAACAGACATAGAGGCATAAGACCTACCGTTAGAGGCACAGCTATGAACGCCTGCGACCATCCTTTGGGCGGCGGCAGAGGCCGTTCAAAAGGTAATAATGTTCCAAGATCACCTTGGAATCAGCCTTCAAAAGGTTTTAAAACAAGAAATCCGAGCAAGATTTGGGGTTGGATGATTGTTCAGGATAGAAGAAAGAAGAAATAAATACATAGGTAATAAGGCAATTAGGTAACAAGGAATAAGGAGAAAAATTTATGAGTAGATCATCGAAAAAAGGTCCTTTTGTAGATACGAAACTTTTGGCTAAGGTTCAGAAGCAGAATCCAGAGGACAAAAAAATTATTAAAACATGGGCCAGAGCCTGCACGATTGTTCCCGAATTTATCGGACATACATTTGCCGTGCATAATGGCCGTAAGTTTTTGCCGGTTTATGTCACAGATAGAATGGTTGGTCATAAGCTTGGAGAATTTTCAATTACCAGATTGTTTAAGGGCCATGGCGCGTCAAATACCAAGGGCGGAACTGATTTGAAATAAGGAGGATAGTAAGCGGATTTTCGCTTACTGAATTTAATTATGGAAGCTAAATGTTATTTAAAATATCAAAGATACGGAACAAGAAAAGTAGGTGAAGTTCTAAAGAAAGTCGCGGGAAAATCACTGTTTGAGGCGGAGCAGATATTGAAGTTTATGTCTAAACGGCCGACCGATATAGTGCATAAAGCCGTAATGTCAGCCGGCGCTAATTTGTCGGTTAAACTCGGCAAAAAAGTCGATTTAAAGTCTACATGGATAAAAACCGCGTATTCTTGCATGGGCTCTATGAAAGCTTTAAGAAGATTTAACGCGGGACCAATGGGCAGAGCAATGCCTTTTAAAAGAAGCATGTGTCATATAACGGTTATTGTATCCGATTCTAAAGAGGTCAAATAATATGGGTCAAAAAATTCATCCTAAATCAGTTCGTCTGGGTTATATTCAAGATTGGCAGTCCAGATGGTTTTCTCCCAAGCATATGCCGGAATTAATTCGTGAAGATTTTGAAATAAGGAATATGATTAAAGAAAGATTTCATCAAGCTTCCGTTAGCCGGGTTGATATTGAAAGAGCCGGTTCATTCCTTAAGCTTACCATTCATACCGCAAGGCCGGGAATTGTCATAGGCCGCAGAGGTATTGATATTGAAAATCTTAAAAAAGATATTGAAAAATTAACTTCCAGAAAAGTTTTCGTGAATGTCGCGGAAATAAAAAAGCCCGAGCTTGACGCCATGCTCGTGGGCCAATCCATCGCTTTTCAGATAGAGAAAAGAATCGCTTATAAAAGAGCGATGAAAAGAGCTATGGAAAGAACAATGCAAAGCGGAGCTTTGGGAATAAAGGTTATGGTTTCAGGCCGTCTCGGCGGTAATGAAATAGCGCGTAAAGAATGGATGAGAAAGGGCAGAGTGCCTCTTCAGACTTTTTCCGCGGATATCGACTATGGTTTTGTGGAAGCCAATACGGTTATGGGTAAAATAGGCGTAAAGACCTGGATATTCAGAAAACTTGTTTTCGCCAAAACCAGAAAAGACTTGATTAATCAGTTGAAAGAAGTTGAAGCTCAGGCGCCCGTTGTTGAAACTCCCGCCGTTGAAGTAAAGAAAACGGAAGAAACGAAAAAATAATAAATTTTTGTAAATAAAGGAGCAGTATTATGTTAATGCCTAAGAGAGTAAAGTATAGAAAGCCTCAAACAAAGCCGAGGATAAAAGGAACGGCTAAGGGTGGAACCGATATTTTGTTTGGTCAATATGGCTTAAAGGCTCTTCAGCCAAGATGGATAACTTCAAGACAAATAGAATCTTGTCGTATCACCATAATGAGAAGAGTCAGAAAAAAAGGAAAGATGTGGATAAGAATATTTCCTGACAAATGCATTACAAAACATCCCGCCGAAACAAGGATGGGAAAGGGAAAGGGAGCGCCGGATCATTGGGTCGCTGTCGTTAAGCCCGGAAGAATAATGTTTGAGCTTGAGGGTTTAACTTTTGAAGAAGCTAAAGATACTATGATTAAAGCCACGGCGAAGCTTCCCATAAAAACTAAGATGGTTGTGAGAGAAGATTAATTATGAAGAGAAAAGATAAAGAAAACTTAAAAAATATGTCAGTTGATGAGCTTGAGGCTCATCTTAGAGATTTGGAGAAAAAACTTTTTCAAATAAAATTTAAAAGAGTTGCCGCTCCTCTCGAAAATCCTTTGGTAATAAGAAGCATCAGAAAAGAAATGTCTATGGTGCGAACATGGCTGAAGGAAAAAGAACTAGATAAAGATAAAGCTAAAGCAGAGGTAACTGTTAATGACTGAGAATAAAGAAGAAACGACAGTGGAAAGAAATAAAAGAAAAACGGTTCAAGGAATCGTGGTGTCGGATAAAATGAATAAGACCCGCGTTGTCAGTGTTGAAAGAGTTATTAAGCATCCTTTCTATAAAAAAACACAAAGAAGACACTCAAAATTTTACGCTCACGACGAAGCCAATGAATCTTTTACCGGCGATTTGGTTGAAATTATGAGCACCAAACCGCAATCAAAACTTAAAAAATGGAGAATTACGCGAATTATTACCAAAGCAAAATAAGCGTATTCGATTTTTCGGAGAATTATTATGATAATGATGCAAACAATGTGCAGTGTAGCGGATAATTCAGGGGCTAGAAAAGTGCGGTGTTTTAAGGTCCTTGGCGGAAGTATTAGGCGTTATGCCTCTTTAGGGGATATTTGTGTCTGTGCCGTTCAAGATGTTTTGCCCAATACCGCTATTAAGAAAGGCGAGGTTGTTAAAGCTGTCGTGGTAAGAATAAAAAAAGAAAAAAGACGCAAAGATGGCACCTATATCAGGTTTGATGATAATGCCGTATGTATTTTGGATGCCAATGGCGAGCCGAGAGGAACGCGCGTTTTCGGCCCTGTAGCCAGAGAGCTTAGAGCCAAGAATTTTCTTAAAATAGTTTCATTGGCGCCGGAAGTAATTTAAGCGCCGCGAGGATAAAATATTATGTTTAAATTGAAAAAGAAAGATACGGTTATAATTACGGCGGGAGCCGATAAGGGCAAGAAAGGCGAAGTTAAGCAGGTTTTTCCGACCAAAAATAAAGTTGTTGTTATTGGCGTGAACATGCTTACAAAGCATAAAAAGCCTTCAAAAGATAAACCGGGCGGGATACACAAAGTTGAAGGACCTATAGATGTGTCCAATGTCCGCATTATATGTCCCAAATGCGAAAAAGGAGTAAAGGTAAAATTCTCCAAAATGCAAACCGGCGACAAAGTCCGCGTATGTAAAAAATGCGGCGAGTTAATGATTTAGTTGTTTTAATAAAGGTGGTTTAGATGACAAAAGAAAAAGAAAAAAAAGAAAGCGGCGGGAAAAAATATACCGCCAGATTAAAAGAAGAGTTTAATAAGAAAATTCTTCCGGCTTTGATGAAAGAACTTGGATATTCTTCTCCCATGGCGATTCCGCATTTGGATAAAATCGTGATTAATATGGGTATAAATGAAGCTAAAGAAAATATTCAAGCTTTGGATAAAGCTAAAGACGATTTGGCCGCGATAGTCGGTCAGCTTCCTCAAACGAGGCGGGCCAAAGTGTCAATTTCAAATTTTAAGCTTAGAGAGGGCATGCCCATAGGCTTGAAAGTTACGCTAAGAGATAATAGAATGTATGATTTTTTTGATAAATTCGTTTCAATCTCTGTTCCCAGAATAAGAGATTTTCAAGGGATTAGTTCAAAAGGTTTTGATGGAAATGGAAATCTTAATATGGGACTTAGAGAACATCATATTTTTCCCGAGATTGATATTGAAAAATCTCCCAAAGCTCAGGGAATGAACATAACTTTTGTCACTACGGCAAAAGATAATAAGACGGCTCAGGCATTGCTTAAATATCTCGGCATGCCTTTTGAGAAGCCCAAAAAAATTAAAAAAGCGGATTAATCTATCCGCAACTTAAGAAGGAGTAGATAATTATGGCTACATACGCTTGGATGGCTAAAATGCGCAAGCCGCAAAAATTTTCAACGCGGCATAGAAACCGCTGTCAAATATGCGGAAGACCGAGAGGATATTATAGGGATTTTGGTCTTTGCAGAATTTGTATGAGAAAGATGGCTCACGACGGTCTTATTCCCGGCTTGAAAAAATCAAGTTGGTAAATAGAGAGTAGGGAGTTTTCCGCCATTACTACTTAGGCGGACCCGCCAATGCTTTAGTGGCGGGAGAGTTGAACAAAAAAACCAGCTTGGCAGTAGGCAGTAAGAAATAAAAAGATTTAGATTCAGTGAAGTTTATTAAAATATTTGAGGCCAGGTTCCAATGCGATAACAGGCTTCTAAGAGGTGAAATATGGATATGGTAAGCAATATGTTGACATCGATAAGAAACGCTAACACGGTAACCAAGGAAAAGGTTGATATTCCTTTTTCCAATTTTAAGGCCGGTATAGCGAAAATTCTTGTAGAGGAAGGTTTTGTTTCAAATTATAAGCTTTTGTCCGTTGAAGTTAATAAGAAAACGGCCAAAAGAAAAATTATAAGAATAACTTTAAAATACACAAAAAATAAAACGCCCGTTATAAAAGGTTTAAAAAGGGTTTCAAAACCCAGTTTAAGGGTTTATAAATCGCATGATAATATTCCCAGGATCAGGGCGGCTTTTGGCGTAACAATTTTGTCTACTTCCAAAGGATTATTGACTGATCGTAATGCCAGAAAAGAGAAAGTTGGAGGAGAAGTTCTTTGCCATGTGTGGTAATTAGGGCTATAGGAGACAGGCAGTAAGTCTCAGGTTGCAACAAAAAAGTTTTAAAACTAAGAGGATAAGATTATGAGCAGAGTTGGAAAAAAACCGATTACAGTATCAGACAAAGTTAAAACAAGGCTGGAAAAGAGAGTTGTTTTCGCGGAAGGCCCCAAAGGAAAGGCGTCTTATGAAGTTCCTTTTGGCATAAATGTGGATATTAAAGGTTCCGTTATACAGCTTTCTGTTGACAAGGCGTCGTCAGATAAGAGATTGTCCGCGTTGTTTGGAACCGCGAGAGCCAGAATAAGCAATATGGTTGAAGGTGTTGAAAAGGAATTTTCCAAAGTGCTTGAAATAAAAGGTGTCGGTTATAAGGGCGCTATTCAAGGACGGAAACTCGTGCTTAATGTTGGCTTCTCTCATCCGGTGGAGTTTGATATGCCCGAAGGTATGAGCATGAAGCTTGAAAATAAAGACACCGTTCTTACCATTACTCATTTTGACAAAGAAATTGTGGGAAATATGGCCGCCAAGATAAAAAAATAAGACCTACAGAGCCTTATAAAGGCACAGGCATAAGATATCAAGGCGAATATGTAATAAGAAAAGCGGGTAAAACTGCCGCCGGCGCGGGTGCGAAAAAATAGAAATAGCGCAACAGCGCTGCCGCGCGACAGCGAGGCAGCCGGATAAAGAGATATATTTACGGAGAGTATTATGATAACCAAACAAAGAAAATATAAGTTTAGAAAAGACAGAACAAGGAAAAGGCTTTTTCAAAATGGATTACATTTGCTTCGCTTGCAAGTGCATAGAAGTGCAAAGAATATCTATGCTCAAATTGTGGACGATACAAAAGGTGTTACCCTTGTAGCTGCCTCAAGTTTAGATAAAGAGTTAAAGGAAAAGAAGCTTAAATCCGGTAAAAATATCGAAACTTCCCGCATTATCGGTGACTTGATCGCAAAGCGCGCTATTAAAGCCGGAATAAAAAAAGTTTGTTTTGACAGAGGCGGAAGGATATATCACGGAAAAATAAAAGCTCTTGCCGATAGCGCCCGAGAAGGCGGACTTCAGTTCTAGGAATTTAAATCCCGCCGCACTCCGCTAAAAGCGGGAGAAGCGCGGAAAACCACATAGTGATTTTTTAAGGAGAATTATAAATATGGCTAATGATGCTAAAGAAACCAAGATGGAAACTGCCAATAAAGGCAATAGAAAATCCGACGGAGGAGTAACCTTTAATAAGGATATTCTTACGGAAGAAAAAAGCATAGTTGTTACCATAAACAGGGTGACAAAAGTTGTTAAAGGTGGAAAAAGAATGTCTTTTAACGCTCTTGTCGTAAATGGAAACGGAAATGGCTCCGTAGGCGTGGGAGTTGGAAAATCCAATGAAGTTCAGGGAGCTATTATGAAGGCGACTCAGGTTGCTAAAAAAAATATGATTGATTTTCCTTTGATTGAAAGCAGTATTCCTCATGAGATAATAGGAAAATTTGGAGCGGGAAAAGTTTGGATGAAACCGGCGGTTTCAGGAACGGGTCTTATTGCCGGCGGCGGAGTTAGAGCGGTTCTTGAAGTTGGCGGAGTTAAAAATATTCTTACCAAAAACCTTGGAACCAGAAATTATTTTAATAGCGTTTATGCGACGATGGAAGCTTTGAAAAATTTAAAAACCAGAGAAGAAGTTTTAAAATTAAGAGGCGTGGAATAAATTACGGCAGATTAATATTGAGGTTAAGAAAAACTCTGAACCTTAATCTTAGCCTTGACCTGCAGTTAAATAGGAGATATTATCATGGTAAGTTTAAACAATTTAAAGCCTAGAAAAGGTTCAACACATAGAAAGAAAAGACTTGGTTGCGGTCGGGGTTCAGGTCACGGAGAAACAAGCACGCGCGGACAAAAAGGGCAGAATTCAACTTCCGGCGGTTCTAAAAGAAACGGTTTTGAAGGCGGACAGACGCCTCTTTTAAGAAGAATTCCCAAAAGCGGTTTTAATAACACCCGGTTTAGAACGAAATATACATGGGTTAATGTCAGCGTTTTTGAAAAGTTTTTTGAAGGCGAGAAAGATATCAATATTGAGGTTTTAAAATCCAGAGGCTTGATAAAAAGAAAAGGCCTTTTAAAAATTCTGGGCACAGGTGATTTGAAAGCGGCTTTTAATGTTACGGCTCATTCATTTTCCGCGTCGGCAAAAGAAAAAATAGAAAAGGCCGGCGGAAAAACCGTTGTAATCGAACTTCCCGCAAAGCCCCAAAAAGCTCTGAGTAAAAGACAAGAACTAAGAGCCAAGAAGTTCGCTTCTAAATAGTTTTTGCGCTTTTTGCGGTGAGATTTATTTTGCGCTCTTTGCGCGTTAATAGGAGAATACATGCAGCAGATAGCTAATGTTTTCAAAATTAAAGATTTAAAACGCAGAATAATTTTTGTTTTAGTGGCTCTTGCCGTTTATCGTTTGGGCGCCTTGATTCCGATACCCGGTATAAATACGGCGGCCATACAATCTTTGTTTCAAAACAATTCCACCGGTGTGCTTGGAGTTTTGGATATGTTTTCAGGGGGAGCTTTAAGCAGATTCTCAATTTTCTCAATGGGCGTTATGCCGTATATTAACGCTTCCATTATCATGAGTCTTGTCCAGGGAGCGCATGTTTTCCCTTATCTAGACAGATTAAAACAAGAGGGAGAGCAAGGCCATAGAAAGGTTACGCAGATAACAAGAGTGTTTACTTTGTTTTTGGCTTCTTTCCAATCTTTCGGCTTAACAATGGCATTGGGTAAAATGCCAACGCCAAGCGGTATTCCCATCATAGCGGACCCTTCCTTTAGTTTTTATTTTGTCACTGTTTTAACTCTTACCACGGGAACTATTTTAATCATGTGGCTTGGAGAACAGATGACTGAAAGAGGGATAGGCAATGGTATTTCTCTTATAATTTTTGCGGGAATAGTAAACGCTTTGCCCAGTGCGATCAGTAATATGATTAAGTTGGTGCAGGTGGATGAAATGAGTATTTTAATGGCGCTTATAATTTTAGCCGCGGTTATCGCGCTTGTAGCTTTTGTTGTCTGGGTTGAAACAGCTCAGAGAAAGATACCCATACAATACGCGCAGAGAATGGTCGGAAGAAAAGTTTATGGCGGAGTCAGCACATTTCTTCCTTTAAAAGTCGATCAAAGCGGCGTAATAGCCGTTATATTCGCGATGTCTCTTTTAAGCGTGCCCTATACGATAATGCAGTTTAATCCTCAGGCCGCGTGGGCAAATACAATGATGAATTTGATGAGTCCGACCAGTATTTTTTATCAAATGCTTTACGGAGGACTAATCATATTCTTTTGCTATTTCTATAATTCCGTCAGTATAAATCCGAAAGATTTGGCGGATAATATGAAAAAATGGGGCGGTTTTGTTCCGGGTATCAGACCGGGAGATCAAACAGCCAATTATATTGAAAGAGTCATGAATAGAATAACGCTGGGCGGAGCTCTTTTTGTTTGTTCCATTTGTCTTATACCTGATTATCTCAGGGTTAAATTTAATATTCCGTTTTATTTGGGCGGAACCTCTCTCCTGATTGTCGTCGGTGTCGCTTTGGATACCGTATCTCAGATGGAAGCTCATATGGTAATGAGAAATTATGAGGGTTTTTCCAAGCGCAGTAAGATTAAGGGCCGCTGGTTTAATGTTGGTTCCTAATTATTAAATACAGTATATTTAAAATTATTTTAAGGATTTACACATGAATATTATTTTATTGGGATATCCCGGTTCGGGAAAAGGCACTCAAGCGGAAGCATTATCCGCGGAACTTTCGATGGAGCATATTTCAACGGGAGACTTATTCAGGGAAGAAATAACCAAAGGCACTCCTTTGGGTTTGAGGGTTTCCGAATATTTAGCCGGCGGAAAACTTGTTGACGATAAAACCGTTCTGGAGGTTATAAGTTCCAAACTTGAGAAACCTGAAATACAGGAGAAATCTAAGGAAGGCGAAAAATCTGAAAAAGAGGAGAAGTTTGTAAATGGTTTTTTATTTGACGGATTTCCGAGAACAGTGGAACAGGCCGAGGCTTTAGATTCTTTATTGTCGTCTAAAAAAATGGAACTGGACGCCGTTATCTTTCTTAATGTCGATGAAGCGGATGTTGTTGAAAGAATCAGTTCCCGGAGAGTCTGCCCCAAATGTTCAAAGGTTTATAATGTTATTTCAAGTCCTCCTCAAAAAGAAAATATCTGTGACGCATGCGGCGGGGAACTTTTGTTCAGAGAAGATGATAAACCCGCTGTTATTGAAAAGCGAATGATGGTTTATAAAGATTTAACGGAGCCTCTTATTTCCTATTATCACGCTAATGGCGTATTTTATGAGATTCAAGCTCGCGGTGACGCCACGGCCATAACCGAAAATATAATTTCCCTCATAAAAGCTGAGATTAGTAAAAGCTGATTATGGTGGAAATAAAAAATTCTCAAGAAGTGGATAAGCTTAGAGCCGCGGCTAAAGTAGTCGCTAAAACTCTTGCTCTTTTAAAAAAAGAAATTCGTGTCGGCATATCGACCGAACAATTAGACAAAATAGCTCGGAAAAAAATAGAAGATGAAGGCGCGAAGCCCGGATTCCTCGGATATCGCGGCTATCCGGCCACTGTTTGCGTTTCAATCAATGAAGAAGTGGTTCACGGTATTCCTTCCAAAAGAATCATAAAAAACGGAGATATCGTAAGTTTTGATGTGGGCGCTATTGTAGACGGTTTTTACGGCGATGCCGCGATAACCGTGCCGGTTGGAAAAGTGAAGCCGGAGTATCTTAGATTAATAGATGTTACCAGAAGTTCTTTGAATAAAGCACTAGCCGTTATTAAAGACGGAGTTCGTTTGGGCGATGTCTCTTACGCGGTTCAAGAATTTGTTGAAAAAGAGGGAATGAGCGTGGTTAAGGAGTTTACCGGCCATGGAATAGGCCGCAAGCTTCATGAAGATCCGTCAATACCCAATTTCGGGATAGTCGGAAAAGGCCTTATTCTTCGTTCAGGGATGACTCTTGCCATAGAGCCCATGGTTTGCCTGGGAAAGGGCGATATTACCGTTTTAAAAGATGGCTGGACGGCCGTTAGTTCCGACGGAAGTTATTCAGCCCATTTTGAGCATGATATTTGTGTTACCGATTTGGGTTGTGAAATTTTAAGCAAGGCGTAAACGGCAGGTCGAGATTAAGATTAAGGTTCAGAGTTTTTTTTTACCGCAGTCTAAATCTGTCGCAGAACACTATCTAATATAGTCATTATTTGGTACAATAGGAAGATATGTCTAATAACAGTGAAAAAATAGAGGTTGAAGGGGTAGTCTTGGAGACTTTCCCCAATGCCAGTTTCAGAGTTGAAATTGCTCCCGGTAAAGTTATTTTGGCGCATATATCGGGTAAAATGAGAATTCATCATATAAAGATTTTGCAGGGAGATAAGGTTAGAGTTGAATTGTCTCCTTATGATTTGTCGAGGGGTAGAATAACCTATCGCTCCAAATAAGAGATTAAAATTTTGTAATAGATGTTTATATAGGAGTTTATGAAATGAAAGTCAGAGCCAGCGTTAAAAAGATTTGCAACAAGTGTAAAATTGTAAAAAGAAAAGGCGTGGTAAGAGTTATTTGCTCTGAACCTCGTCACAAACAGAGACAGGGATAATTGGATTTTTGCTTTTAACGGAGCGATAGCCGGTTGCTGTTTTTACTAATTTAAAAGAAAAAAGTTTAGGAGAGTTATATGGCAAGGATAGTGGGACTGGATTTACCAAGAAATAAGAGAATAGATATCGCGTTAACTTATGTTTTTGGCATAGGAAATACTTTAGCTAAAAAGATTTTAAAAGAGTTGGGAAATCAAGTAGACCCCTCGACCAGAGTCAGGGATCTTACTGAAGAGCAAACCGGTCTTATCAATTCGCTGATTATCAAAGAGTACAGAGTTGAAGGCGAATTAAGAAGAGAAATTTCCCAGAACTTAAAAAGATATATTGAGATAGGAAGTTATAGGGGCATAAGACATAGAAGAAGCCTTCCTTCTCGCGGACAGAGAACAAAAACCAATGGCAGAACCCGTCGTGGAAGAAGAAAAACCATAGGATCGGGCGGCGGTAAATAAAGATTTACCGGTTAGGCGACAAAAAGCGGTATTAAAATTTGAGCGCCGCAATTTACAGGAGGTTGTTTTAAAATTAATATGAGCGACGATAAAAATACAAAAGGCGGAAGTTCCAGACGCCAAGCCAAGAAAAAAAACTATGGAACAATTGCATTTGGAAAAGTTTATATCAATTCTTCTTTTAATAACACTTTGGTAACCATAACAAATGAAAGAGGCAATGTTTTGTGCTGGTCAACATCCGGTGCTAACGGATTTAAAGGATCAAAAAAAGGCACACCGTTCGCGGCGCAAATTACCGCGTCAAAAGTAGCGGCGAAGGCTCTTGATTATGGAGTTAAACAGGCGCATATTCTTGTAAACGGCCCCGGCCCCGGTAGAGAAACGGCAATTAGAGCGATTTCTCAGGCCGGTATTCGTGTCATGAGCATAAAAGATGTAACGCCTATTCCACATAATGGATGCAGGCCGCCAAAACCCAGAAGAGTTTAAGATACAGAGAACAGAGAACAGAGAATAAAAAATTCCTTAAATAATCAGTTTCTGTCCCCTGAACCCTAATTTATGTAGGAGGTTTAGTACCAATGTCAAGATATACAGGACCCAGCTGCAAAAAATGCAGAAGACTTAATGAAAAAATGTTTCTCAAGGGAAGCAAATGCTATAACAATTGCGTTGTGGATCGTCAAAAAGCGAGCAGAGATAATAAATTTTCCGGCCGTCGCAAAAAAACATCGGATTATGCCAAGCATCTCAGAGAAAAGCAGATAGCCAGATTTTCCGCTCAAATATGCGAAGCGCAATTTAAACGGTTTTATTCCATGGCTACTAAAGTGAAGGGACAAACCGGGGAATCTTTTCTTAAATTTTTGGAAATAAGATTGGACAATATAGTCAGAAGAATGGGTTTTGCCGTTTCATTGAAAGCCGCCCGTCAGATGGTCAATCACGGTGATGTGAAGGTTAATGGCAAAGAAGTTTCCATACCGTCTTATATTCTCAAACCCGGCGATACTATTAGTGTCGACTCTAAGATAGCCGAGAGATTTATTATTAAACAGGGACTTGAACACGCCGATAAAGGCGCTCTTCGCCCCAGTTTTTTAAGTTTTAATCCTGAGACTCTTACGGGAAAAGTTGAACGCTGGCCTGATAGAAGCGAAGTTTCCATCAAAGTTGACGAGCAGCTTATAGTTGAATATTATTCCAAATAAGGCGTGTGACAAAAGCGGCGATTTGGCTGCAAAAGCAATCAAAAACGCGAGCTTTTAATCAGCAAAAATATATGTAGGGTTTTTCCGCTTGCCAAACCAGTGTCAGTTAGATTTTTGACGGGCAGGTGGCGACCCCAGAATTAGGAGGCAGTACATTATGACTCAAGATTTTTCAAAACAGCTCCACATACCGGAGAACATTACCGTGGAAGAGAAAACCGCCACCAATAGTTATGCTAAATTTATAGCGGAACCTTATGAAAGCGGTTATGGACATACCGTTGGCAATTCAATAAGAAGAGTTATGCTTTCAAGTCTGGACGGCGCGGCTATTGTTGCCGTAAGAATTAAAGGCGCCACTCATGAGTATTCGACGATTAAAGGCGTTCAAGAGGATGTAATCAATATACTTTTGAATTTGAAAAAGCTTAGACTTAAAATGACCGGTGAAGGCCCCGAAACACTTTATGTTTCTCTTAAAGGAAAAAAAGAAGTCAAGGCTTCCGATATACGGGAAAATGCCAATATCAAAATTGTCAATAAAGACCTTGTGATAGCGCATCTTGAATCCGGAACGGAATTTGAGGCTGAGTTTGAAATTGCCAGAGGAGCGGGCTATCTTACCAGTGAAGAAATTAAGGCCAAAATAAATCTTCCCGCGGATTTTATTCCCATGGATTCGCTCTTTTCTCCGATACAAAAAGTTCATTATTCGGTAGAGAATGCCAGAGTCGGTCAAAGAACCGATTATGACAGACTTGTAATTGAAGTATGGACGGACGGAACCATAACCCCCATTAAGGCGGTTAATCAGACGGCTGCTTTGCTGAAGAATTCTTTATTGCCTTTTCTTGGCGGAAAAAACAAGTCCGAGGAGACTTCCAAGGTTGAGACAAGCGAAAAAGAAACTCAGAAAACAAGCGCCGATTCGGATATGGATGAGCAAGGAGTTGAAATGATTGAGCTTTCCTCCCGCGCTTCAAATTGCTTAAAGGTGGCCGGCATAAGAACAATCGGAGAACTCATTCACAGAACGGATGAGGATTTGCTCGCGGTTAAGAATTTTGGAAAGAAATCTCTTGATGAAATAAAAGAAAAAATCGCGGAGATGGGCTTAAGCCTTGGAATGAAGTCCGAATAAAATCAGCTAAAAGAAAGGGATTAATATGATTAAAAATTTAGGACGCAAAAAACTATCTAAAACAGGTTCTCACAGAAAGGCGATGTATATGAATATGACTAATAGCCTTATAATGAGCGAGAAAATAAAAACCACATTGCCTAAAGCCAAAGAATTAAGAGGTTTTGTGGAAAGGATTATTACGGATGCCAAGAAAGGCAGAAAGATGGAAGTTAGAAAGATTATAAAAGACAGACCTGCTTATGAGAAATTGTTTGATATTCTTGCTCCCCGCTATAAAGACAGACAAGGCGGATATACCAGGGTCATAAGAATAGGTTTTAGAAAAGGTGATGACGCTGAAATAGCGATGATAAAATTGGTGGATTAAATGTTTGATTACTTTTTTAGTTTTTTTTCCAATGATATAGGCATAGATTTGGGAACAGCCAATACTCTCGTATATGTCAAAGGCAGAGGCATAGTTTTAAGAGAGCCTTCCGTAGTGGCAATCGATAAAGAAAAAAGAAAAGTGCTTGCCGTCGGCAGCGAGGCTAAGATGATGCTTGGCCGAACTCCCGCCAATATAACGGCGGTAAGGCCGTTAAAGAACGGCGTCATAGCTGATTTTGAAGTTACTCAGGAAATGATTAAGTATTTTATTAGAAAAGTTCATAATAGAAAAAATCTTCTTCATCCCAGAATAGTGATAGGAATTCCCGCCCGTATAACGGAAGTTGAAAAAAGAGCGGTTCAAGAATCCGCTGAACAAGCCGGCGCCAGAGAAGTGTATTTAATTGAAGAGCCTATGGCGGCCGCCATTGGTTCGGATTTGCCCGTTTCGGAACCTCATGCCAGCATGGTTTGCGATATAGGCGGCGGTACGACGGAAATAGCCGTTATTTCGCTTGGCGGAATGGTAGTGGCTAAATCTTTGGATATTGCCGGCGATGAAATGGATGAGTGTATAGTACAATATTTCAGAAAGAAACATAATTTGGTAATCGGCGATACCACCGCTGAAGAAGTAAAAATGAAAATCGGTTCAGTCTTTCCTCTTAAAGAAGAGAAAACCATAGAAGTTAAAGGAAGAGACCAGGGTAAGGGTCTGCCTAAAACCATTCTTGTTACATCCGAGGAAATTCGCCAAGCTTTAATGGAACCGGTGCATTTAATAGTGGAAGCTTTAAAACAAACTTTGGAAGAAACTCCGCCGGAATTGGCGGCTGATTTGATAGATAGGGGATTAGTGCTTGCAGGGGGAGGATCTTTAATAAAAGGATTTCCCGAACTGCTTAGGCAAGAGACGGAGCTTCCCGTTCATAGAGCGGCTGATCCTTTAAGTTGCGTGGCTTTAGGCTGCGGAAAATTTTTAGAGGAACTTGATAATATACAGCAAAAAACCGATTTTCTTGGTTCTTATCGTAAATGATAAGACTTATTAATTATATGAGTAAAAGAGCTTCATTAAAATATCACCTTTGTTTGCTTAACTTCAGCGCTTTGGGCGCTATGCTCTTTGTCTTTTCTTAAATCGGTCTTTTTTTTGTCATAGTTCTTCTCGGTGTTTGAGGGAATTGATGAACAGTTTCAGGACTGAAGATAGTCAAAATATAACAAAAATAGTTCTAGGGATATATTTATCCATAGCCTGTTTCCTTCTTATTTTTCCATCATCTTCATTTGTTTATTCAGCCAGAGCATTATTCAGTTATGTTTTGTATCCCTCGCTTGATTACGGGGCTAAATCCGAATTTTATTTGCGCAATATTCCAAAAAATATTTCAAACCTTCTTGAAACCGATCAGGAAAATCGCCGTCTTTCAGTTTTGGTTAATAATAATATTATCGCTTTAAATCACGCCAATACACTTATAAAAGAAAATGAGAGGTTGGTTAAGCTTCTTGATTTAAGTTTTTCTTTTTCCTGGGATGGAACTTGGGCCAGAATTATCAATAAGAGTCCAAATAATTGTTATAGTTCTTTTTTTATTGATAAAGGGGAGAATCATGGCATTAAGGTTAATTCCACCGTTATAGCCGCTCATGGGGCTAAAGTCGGTTTAGTGGGAAGGGTTTTTGAGGTGTATAATAAGTTTTCCAAAGTGGTTTTAATTACCGATAATAGATTTTCTTCTGTGGGTGTTTTTGGAAGAGATGAAACTGAAAGTTTGATATCCGGCGCCGGAAAGGAATTATTGAAAATGAGACATATTCCCATTAAAGCTGATATCGCCAAAAATACAGAGGTTTTTACTTCAAGAACCAGCATTCTTTTTCCTCAAGGTATTTCAATTGGCAGGGTGTCTAAAATATACTCTAAAAAAATGGTTATGAATTTTATTGTGGCTGATCTTTTCCCAACCATCAGTATTGGTAATATTAAAGAGGTCTATATTATTAATCGAGAATTACCGAGAGAATTGCGAGATATTAAGGATTTAAGGAAATAAAAAATAATGAAATTTTTTGGGAATATATTTGTGTTTATATTTGTAAGCGTGGTTTATTGGTTATTTAATAATAATTTTCCACTTTTTTCCATAGCTCCGAATCTTCTTTTTACATCGGCTATTAGTCTGGCCATACTTTTAAATCCGGTGGTAGCTCTCAGCTTTTGTTTTTTTTGGGGTCTTTATATGGACATTATGGGCATCAATGCTTTTGGCGCTTATGCCTTGATTTATACGCTTACATGTTACGCGGTTCATATCAGTAAGAAGCATTTTGATTTCGATATGCCGATTCCTCAAATTATTCTTGTTTTTGTATTGTCTGTTTTGGCATTTTTATTTTATCAGCTTTTATCTTTGATATTTACGGATATTAATCCATTGCGATTAAAAAGTTTATTGATAGAGCCAATTGTTAATTCTCTATTGATACCTTTTGTGTTTGCTATTTTTTATTATCTGAGAAGGAAATTGAAAATTCTATGATTGGAAAGCAGCTGCCTCATAATCGGCTGAATTTTTTAAAAATTTCGGTTTATTTTCTAAGTTTACTTTTCGTATTGAAAGTCGTGAATCTTCAGATATTAAGACACGACCATTATAAAGGTATTGCTGAGAGAAATAAAACTCAAATTATTTCTCAAACGGCTCCCAGAGGAAGAATCTTTACGAAAGACAAAGTTCTTGTAAGCGGCAGCCGGCCTTCTTTTTCCCTTGTTTATTTTCCTTTCGGTGATGCATCGGCTAAATATGCCGAAAGTCTTGCCGCCAGCCTTTCCAAATATCTGGAAATGCCTCTTGATGATATTAAAAAAAAGCTTTTCCTTGCCGTAAAAAGAGGAACTCCCGTAAGAATCGCGGAAAATTTATCCGATCATAGTATGTTTTTGATTAATGAACTTAAAACGGTTTATCAGGGCATTAATATTATTACCGAAGCGCAGAGATTTTATCCCATGAACGGGTTTTTAAGTCATCTTTTAGGATATATAGGTAAAATCAGTCCCGGCGAATGGAAGTATTTGCGTAATGACAGCAATTACAGCATGGATTCATATATAGGTAAAACGGGTATTGAAAAAAGATTTGAAAAAGATTTAAAAGGAGAAGATGGAGGTGTTTATTTGGAAGTTGATTCCAAAGGCCGGCTTATGCAAATCTTGGAAGGTAAAAAGAGTGTTGGAGGTTCAAATGTTTATTTGACCATAGATTCCAAGGCTCAAACCGCCGCGGAAGAAGGTTTGAGAGCTACGGGAAGCGGAAGCGGCGCTGTTGTGGCTATTGATCCCCGCAATGGCGCCATTTTGGCTTTTGCTTCATTGCCGGATTATGATTTGAACGCTTTTGTTAAAAGCGCGGGTTCCAATAAAAATCTTAAAAATATTAAAGAATTTAATTACGCGACGCAAGGCACTTTTCCTCCCGCTTCAATATTTAAAATCATAGTCGCGGCCGCGGGACTTGAAGCGGAAAAAATTGATGTGAAGGAAGAAGTTTTTTGTCCGGGATATTTTGACGCCGGGGCTAGAGTTTTTAAATGCTGGAAAAAAAAAGGCCATGGCCTTATGGATTTTTATGAAGGCATGATTCATTCATGCGATGTTTATTACTATACGCTTGGCATAAAGACAGGCCCTTTAAGCATTGAGAAAATGGCTAAAAAATTTAGGCTCGGAGTTCCCACAGGCATTAAGATGCCCAATGAGAAAGCCGGGAATGTATTTGGGCCTTCAAGAAGAGCGAAGAAAAAAAGCTATTGGTTTATAGGAGATACTCTTAATTTAAGCATTGGACAGGGAGAAATGTTGGTGACGCCCGTTCAAATGGCGCAGGTAATCGCGGTCGTAGCCAATAAGGGAAAGTTCTGGCAGCCTTATTATATTGATAAAGTGGTGAATTTAAAGGGCTATGAAACATTCGCTTCAAAGCCTAAACTTGTAAGCTCGATAAATTTGAAAAAATCCACATGGGAGCATTTAAGGGAATCCGTAAGAAGAGTTGTTTTAGAAGGCACCGGTTATTCTGCCAGAATAAAAGGCGCAAATGTTTATGGCAAAACGGGAACAGCCCAGAATCCTCACGGCGAAGATCATGCTTGGTTTGTGGCTTTCGCTCAAATAGATGATAAGCCTTCGGAAATCGCGGTTTGTGTTTTGGTTGAACATGGCGAGCATGGCTCTTCGGCGGCGGCGCCCATTGCCAAGCGCGTTATTGAAGCCGTTCTTAGAGATAAGTTGCCGAAGCCGCCAACGGTAGGCGACAGGCAGAAGGCAACAGGCGATAGGCGAGAAGCAGGAGACAGGTTACAGGTAAAAGAGGACAGCAAACGGCTTAACGACACACAAAAAATAGAAAGCCGGCGGGTTGCGGGAGACAGGTCACAGGAAGCAGGCATACAGGTAAAAGAGGACAGCAAGCAGCTTGATACAGCGCAAGGGGAAACAGATATTCCCAGTATTATGGAACAGGTAAATTAAAAAATGTTTTTACAGAAATCAAAAATAAAGAAAAGTCGAATAGATTGGTTTTTTTTGGGAGCTATTGCCATATTATTGATAATAGGGACAATATCCATTTTTTCTTCAGTGGCGGCTCTCGGCAATCAGGCCAGGATAGTAAGAACGCATCTTTTGGCTCTTCCAATCGCGTTTACGGCTTTTCTTTTTGTATGGAATTTTAATTATCAGGTTTTTCAAGATCAATGGAAAATTGTTTATGCCGCCATAATTATAGCTTTAACGGGAGTATTGTTTTTTGGCATTGCCGATAAAGGAGCTCAATCATGGTTTAGGCTTCCGTTTTTTTCCGTTCAGCCTTCGGAATTCGCGAGAATAGGGTTGATACTTGTTATGGCGAATTATCTTGATAAAAGTATCGGTAAAATAAAAGAATTTTCGACGGTTTTAATCGCTTTGGGGATATCGGCTCCTGTTTTTTTCTTGCTTATTAAACAGCCTGATTTTTCAGCTATTTTGACAATGCTGCCCATAGTTTTAATAATGCTTTTTTGCGCGGGCGCGAGATTATTTCATATTTTTATAATCATGGGTTTTGCTTTTACAACCGCTTTATTGCCGATTCTGTGGACTATGATAGATTTAAATCCCAATCTTATGCAAAATTCTTTCATAAATTTCTTTTACAGTCTTTCTCGGTTTAACTGGTATTTAGCCGCGGTTTTGGCGGGATTAATTGTTTTCGCGTATATATTTTGGTTTGTATTTTCAAAATTTTACCGGAATATATCAAAACTTTATTTTGTCGGCATAGCGCTGGTTATAGCATTGGGTTTATTTTCGGGAATCATCGTAAAAAAGCAAATGAAATATTATCAGCAGAAGAGACTTGAAGTATTTCTTTCTCCCAATACCGATCCCAAGGGGGCCGGCTATAATTTAATTCAGGCGCAGGTGGCGATAGGTTCGGGCGGACTTATGGGAAAGGGAGTTTTTTCCGGCACGCAGGCAAAACTGGGTTTTGTTCCCGAGAGGCATACTGATTTTATTTTGGCGGTAATAGGCGAGGAAATGGGATTTGTCGGCATAATATTGGTTATGGGTTTATATATTTTTCTAATGAGAAGAATTGTAAGTACCGCTTATATAGCGCGAGACAGGTTTGGCTATTTGGTGAATTGCGGGATATTCGGTATGTTTATGGTTTATTTTAGCGTTAATTTCGGTATGCTTTTGGGTTTAAATCCCGTCGCGGGCGTGCCATTGCCGTTATTATCTTATGGCGGTTCAAATTTGGTTTCAACCATGATTGCGATAGGAATAACGCAATCCATTTATTCCAGAAGGTACGCGTTGACATAAAATGGAGGACTGGAAGATTAGAGGATTAGAAGATTAGCAACAGCAAAAGACAAAGAAAAGGAGCAAGGTAAGAGGCCAGAAACGATAAGAAAAACGGAAAGTAGAAAACAGATTTTTAAGTTATGAGCTTAGTGGTCTCTGTGCCTCCGTGTGAGAAAAAAATAATTCCACACAAAGACGCCAAGACACGAAGAAAGGCAAGCAGCGAGAATGATGAAAATTATGAATGAAATTAAAGATATGGATAAAGTTCTTTCTCCGAAATACAGATTGCGGATTAAATTTTCCAGAACCGGAGAAGCCGGAAATATGACTCATTTACAGCAAATGAAAAAGGTTCGTGAGGGATTTTCTTTATCGGAGATTCCCGTTTTTAAGACGAATAATAAAAGATCCGTTCCTAAAATTTCATTTGGTCCCGCCATTAGCATGGGCTATGAAAGTTTATGTGAATTCGCGGATGTTTATTTAACGGGTTTGACACAAGAGAAAGAGATAAAAGCCATATTTGATAAAATGAAAGCTCAGGGAATTAATTTTGTTTCGGCTAAAAGAATTCCTTTATTGTTTCCTTCGCTTGAATCAAGCGTAAACGCGGTGGAGTATGAAGTGCGGGGAGAATTTCCCGATAATTTTTCTCAAGATAAAATTAATCAAGCTCTTTTAAAGAGCGAGTTGATTTTTGAGAAGATTAAAGAAGGCAAGAGTCCGAAAAAAATAAATTTCAGACCGCTTATAATTAAAATGGAGTATAGTAAAAAAGAAGGCGCAGTGGTTTTGGTTTTAAAAATTGAACCGGGCTTTAATATTAAGCCTGAAAACGCCCTGAGTGTTATTGCCGGAAATTCGGTAAAAATAACGGGTATCTTAAAAAAACAGCTCTACTGGATTAATTCCGGCGGAGAATTCGAGGTTTTCTAATATGAATAAAAGATCTGTAGATTCGTCTAATAAAAAAACAGCTTCACAGGTAAAAACTAAATTCAAAAAAGAAATTTTTGCCAATACATCCTTTGAAGAAACAAGAATTGCCATTATGGAGAATGATAATTTGGCTGAGCTTTTTTGGGAGCGGCGCGGAACGGCCAATATCGTGGGCAATATTTATAAAGGCACGGTGGAAAATGTCCTTCCCGGGATATCAAGCGCGTTTATAAATATAGGGCTTGATAAAAACGCCTATATATATATATCGGATGTTTTGGGTAATCATAGAGACGGCATAGAAAGACTGTTAAAAAGAAATCAGCAGGTTATGGTGCAAGTTGCCAAGGATGCCATTAGCACCAAAGGAATGAAAGTTACTATGGATATTTCCTTGCCGGGCCGTTTTTTAGTGTTAACGCCTTTTCAAGAATTTGTGGGCGTTTCCAAGAATATAGATAATCATGAAGAACGCAAGAGACTGAGCGAGATTATTAAGAAAATCGCCAAATCAAATAACTTGGACAAAAAAGGATGTATTGTAAGAACGGAGGCGGAGGGCGCCAGCACGAAAGAGCTTGAAAGAGAGATTAAGTATCTTATTCGCACTTGGGAATCCATAGAAAAACGCTTTGAGTCTTCAAGGTCTCCCAGTGTTTTGCATAAGGATATGGGCTTAACTCTTCAAATGGCGAGAGATATCTTATCCGATGAAGTTTCCATCTATATGCTCGACAATAAAGAAGAATATAATAATGTTGTGGATTTTGTTAAGAAAATTTCGCCGGAATTAAAAGATAAAATTAAATTATATACTAATAAAACACCTATTTTTAAGGCTTTCGATATTGAAAAATTCATCGCGGAATTAAGAAAAATAAAAGTCGGCTTGCCCAATGGCGGCAGTATAATAATACAAGAGGCGGAATCTTTATGCGCTATAGATGTTAATACAGGGCGCTTTACCGGATCCCGCTCTCAAGAAGAAACGGTAACGCTGACCAATGTGGAAGCCGCGCGGGAAGTGGCCCGGCAATTGCGGCTTAGAAATATCGGAGGAATAATAGTCATAGATTTTATTGATATGAAGAGAGCCTCAAACAGGCATCGTATAGTAAACACTCTTGAGAAATCGGTTAGAAGAGACAGGGCTAAAATAAGAATTTTGCCGATAACCCGCCTCGGTCTTGTTGAGATGACAAGGGAGAGAAAAAGGGAGAGTACTGTAAGTCTTCTTACCGAAGAATGTCCCGAATGCCATGGTTCGGGCAGAGTTCTTTCTTCTGAAAGCATAAGAATAAAAATACAGCGGGAAATTCAGAATATGACCTCGGGCCGTCCCGGCGGAAATTTAAGAATTATTGTACACCCGATGATACTTGAAATATTGAAGAAGAAGCAGAATATAATTGAAAAAAATGTGCATAGAAGCGTAAAATTATTTTCAGATCCTATGCTTACATGGGAAGATTATAGATTGATACTGGAATAAGAAGAAGTGTTAGAGGATTAGAGGAATGGAGGAATAGATGATTAGCAACGGCAAAGAAAAACAGAGCTTCCTTATTCTTCTTGCTTCACACCTATTGTTTTTGGAGGATTTTGATGAGTAAATATTTTAAAAAACTAAATTTGGTTTTATTGTCATTATTGCTTTTTTCTTCCATGGCTTATGCCAAGATGACTAAAATTGTTTTTATGAAAAACGGCTCCTATGTCGGAAAAATCAATACATATATTCTTAACGACAATATATATATGGATGCCTCCAGAACCGCTAAGCTTTTGGGTGGTAAAATTTACTGGTATCCCGTTTCCGGCAAATTGTTTTTTCAGGTGAAAGGAAATAAGATTGTTTTTTATCGCGATAAGGACGAGATAATTCTAAATAAAAAAAGAGTATCAGTGCCACGGCCTTATATAGTGAGAGGAGGAAAAGCTTTTATTTCAAAAGATTTTTTGACATCAAAGCATTTTTCCACGGCCTTTAATTTCAGGCTCGCTTATAATAAAAAGACGGGCATTATTGAGGAGGCGCATAGCGTTAATATCAATTCCATGAACCATTTTTCATATAAAGACAGAACGAGAATGGTTATTTATATGTCGGAGAAGTTAAAGTTTCAGGAAAGCCTGAAAGAAAGAAATCTTTTAAGTATCAATATTTTGGGCGGTGTTCTGTATGATACTGAAAAAATAAGCATAAATAACGGAATAATCAAAAATATTGAAATGTTCCAAGAGAATAAATATGCCAGATTTGGAGTTTCTCTCGGACAGAATTTTAAAGAATATAAAAGTTTTACTTTAAAAAATCCGGACAGGTTGATTTTTGATATATATGGCGTAAACGCGGCCGGAAATAAGAATGACATTGCTCCTCCTATTATTGAGCCGAGCGCGGACGCGAATGACAGTGATATTCCCGTTATAGCTCCGCCTTCAAATAGTGTGAAAGAGGGCGCGGGCGCGGCTCCTGAGATTACCGTTAATGGCGGCGCAAGTTCAATGGTTCCGAGTTCTTTGGGCGCTCCGTCCGTTTTGTCAAATGCAGGGCAAAACTCCAATCAAGAGAAAGAAAGCTCAAAAAAATTGTCTTCTCGAGAAAAGCCGAATATTCCCGACAAAATGGTTTTGAGTAAATCGGGAATAAAAAGAATAGTCATAGATCCAGGACATGGCGGAAGAGACGGCGGCGGGCGCCAAATATTCGGACTAAAAGAAAAAACTCTCAATTTAAAAGTGGCGAAACTTCTTTTGTGGAAACTGGAAAAGGTGAAAGGGTTTAAGGTTTTACTGACCAGAGATTCGGATGTTTTTGTTCCTTTGCGCAAGAGATCTAAAATCGCCAATGATTATGGCGCCGATTTATTTATATCCATTCATGCCAACGCTTCAAGACATAAAAGAAATCAAGGATTTGAAATATATTTTATGTCGGAGAACGCGTCGGATCCGTGGGCGGCGGAAGTGGCGGATTATGAAAACTCCGTGATCAGATTTGAAGAAAAAACGGAAGAGCCCGATCCCGCGGCTTTGCTTTTGCATTCATTGGCAAGAAATGAATATATGAATGAAGGAAGCAAATTGGCGGGTTATGTTGCCAAAGAATTTGATAAGAGAACTCCCTTCGTAAATCGCGGCGTAAAACAGGCGGCCTTTTATGTTCTAAGGGGAACTTACGCGCCGGGCATTCTTGTGGAAATGGGGTTTATGACCAATCGCAAAGACCAGACCAATTTATGCAAGCTTAGCGTGAGAAAAAAAATTGCCGACTCCATATATAGAGGCGTGCTTAATTACGCCAAGTCAAAAAATTGGAAATAACAACAAATAGGGAGAGGGTTTAGGGTAGAGTTGAAGAAAACTCTAAACTATTTTATGATGAATAAAAAACAACCTATCGGCATATTTGATTCCGGCTTTGGGGGACTTACCGTTTTTAAGGCTGTTAGAAAATTAATGCCGGGCGAAAATATTATTTATTTTGGGGATACGGCCAGGGTTCCTTATGGAACCAAATCCGCCGATTCCGTGATAGGTTTTTCCAAACAAATTTCCGAATATTTGATGTCAAAAAAAATTAAAATGCTTGTTGTGGCGTGCAATACTTCAAGCGCTCTCGCTCTTGATAAGCTCAGAAGAAGCGTGAAAGCGCCGGTAATAGGGGTTATTCATCCAAGCGTAAATGCCGTTTGCGCGGACGAGAAAAATAAAAAAATTCTCATTCTTGCCACAAGTTCCACCGTTAAAAGCCGCGCGTATTCAAAACAGCTAAATAAAAAAAATAAAAACCTTTTAGTATATGAAAAAGCATGTCCTCTTTTTGTGCCGATTATTGAAGAGGGTTGTTCGGGCAAGAATTTTGCCAAGCAAATAGTCAAGGAATATTTATTGCCTTTAAAGAAAAAGAAATTTGACGCTATGATATTGGGGTGTACGCATTATCCAATACTGAAAAAGGTTATTAAAGAGGTAATGGGAAAAAGGGTAACCGTGATTAACTCTTCCGCGCAGGCCGCGTTGAAGGTTTATGAGAAATTATTTGATTTGAATTTGCTTAATAAATCAAAGAGAGGAAAGGATAGTTTCATAGTAAGCGATGATCCGAAAAAATTTACGGCGCTTGCCGGACAATTGCTTGATATTGAAATAAAGAAACTTGAAATCAAGAGATTTTAAGAATATATTGGAATTGGATACCCCCGGTAATATTTGCCGAGGTTTTTTAATTTGATAGAATATGTTTTCAATTACCCTTACCACCTGCTTATGAGCCGAAAGGCGAATCTCGGGATTCGCAAGCAGATGGTAGGGTTAGTGAGGTTTATATGAAAAGAAAAGCATTGGTTAAACATCTTATGCAGCAAGGCTGCAAACTTTTAAGAGAAGGCGGCAAATACTCCATTTTTGTTAACGCCACCGCGGAAAAAGAAGTTCCCGTGACCAGACATACGGAAATTGCCGATTTTACCGCAAGGAAAATATGCAAAGACTTAGGCGTAGATCCCGCCAGATAACCATATCACCCGCGCAGGCGGTGAAAGCGACTCCGGAAATTATTGTGGAGCGTATATCGCCGCGAACGGGCGGAGGGATAAATCCGCCAAGCGCCTTTCGTCCCAATAATAATTTAAGGGAGCTTTATCGGCAGGTTTCAACCTCTGAATCTTCGGTGGATTTATTAAGCAATAAAGGAAAGAGTCCAAGCGATAGCGGCGAAAAAACAGCAGCTTCGTTATCTCAAGAGGGGGGCAGGGTGACTTTGTTTCAATTTCGTAAGAGAATGAAATTTTTTTTGGTTTTAGTGTCTTTCATGTTTCTTTCTTCTTGCGCGAGTAAAATGAGTCTCATTCAAACGGGTCCGTGGAGCGGTGGGCGCGATGTGAAGGATATTAAGCATTTCGCAAGCAGAAATCAAATCAAAGAGTCTTGGATTGCCATAGCTGTCATTCGCGGCGATAAAGTTAATCCGTCCGATAGAAAAAAAATAAACAAAGAGATTGAAAGAGCGAAACAAATGTCCGCCGATATAGGCGCCGACGGCGTGGTATTGGTGGAAAAAAGGGTTACCAAGAACACTGCCCGTTTTTCTAAAGATATCGGGAAGGTTTTTATAACCGGTATCGCGATACAATATGTTACCGAAGAACAAACAAAATAAAACCGATAATTTTTTTGTTAAAGTCGCTTATGAGACCGATGAAATTCGGAAGTGGACGGGAAGAATTATTGTCGTGGACTTATTCAGGTTCTCAAACACCGTTTGCGCTCTTATACTAAGCGGAAGAAAAAGCATAAAAATATATTCAGAGCCCAAACTGGCCATTGCCGCCAAAAAAATCAAAAAAAACACGGATTTGTTTTCAGAAATAGATTTTCCTTTCATTGAGAGATATGACAATTCTCCCCATCTTGCCATGAATTCTTTAGATGCGTCTAAAGATGCCGTTATAGTAACCCGTTCAGGTTCGAAAACGGTTATGGCCTCTGAAGGAGCCAAAGAAATAATTATAGGCTGTTTTGCCAATATGCCGCAAATTTGCGAATACGCTTCACAAAATAAAATTGATACTCTAATAGCGCCCGCTTGCCTTTTTTATAATAGAAATCATGTGGAAGATTTTATATGCGCTCGTTCCATGGATGACGCGCTTAATGGAAAAGATACTTTTGATGAGGCTTGTGAAGAAATACATAAAACATCCAGAATTATAGACCTTATCGCTTTAAGGCCTGAAACCGGAAGAAAAGATATTGAAATGATATTAAAAAAAGGAACAATGAAGGTTTTACCCAAGGCTGTTATAAAGGGAGTTTTTGCCGAAGTTTTTGATATTTCGAATGGGCTTAAGGGAGAGTGAAATGAATCATAAGAAAAAAGCGGTGATTATGTTTTCGGGCGGTCTTGATTCCACCGCGGCTTTGTGTTGGGCCTTGGATAAAGGTTATGAATGTTTTGCCGTAACCATTTCATATGGACAGAAGCATATTAAAGAGAAAAAAAGCGCTCAACGCATAGCCAAATTATTGGGTGTTAAATTATTTGATTTAAAACTGGATTTGCCTTGGCTTAAAAGCAGCTCTTTGGTTGATAAAAATAAAAAAATTCCCAGTTTTAAAGTTTCTGAAATAAATGGTAAAAAAATTCCGTCCACTTATGTGCCGGGCAGGAATCTGATGTTTACTTCCATAGGTGTTTCTTTGGCTGATTCCATTAAAGCCGAAGCGGTTGTTTTAGGTCCCAATATAGTGGATTATTCCGGCTATCCCGATTGCCGCCCCGTGTTTTATAATGCTTTGGAAAAGGCCGTTAATTACGGCACGGAAGCGGGAAGTTCGGGCGGTAAAATAAAATTGCTTATGCCATTGATAAAAATGAGCAAGGCGGACATTATAAAGCTTTCAATCAAATTAAAAGCGCCGCTCAAATATACCTGGTCCTGCTATTCGGGTTTAAAAAAGCCTTGCGGTGATTGTGATTCCTGCAAGCTTCGAGCGAAAGGTTTTGCCGAGGCCGGCATTAAGGATCCCGCGTTAATAAAATGATTAAGGCCAAGATAAGTGAAATATTTTGTTCAATTCAGGGCGAGGGCTTATATCTCGGTCAAAAACAGATTTTCGTAAGATTTGCGGGTTGTAATCTTGATTGCGACTATTGCGATGAATCCAAAGCGAAAGATGGTGAAAAATTTTCTCTGCAATCACCGGAAGAAGTTGTTGAAAAAATAAAATTATTCAAAAAAAAAAGAAAATCCCGAGGCTGTCTCTTTAACCGGCGGGGAGCCTTTATTGCAAATGGCTTTCATAGAAAAACTTTTGCCTTTGATTAAAAAAACAGGACTTCAAATTCATTTGGAAACAAATGCCGTTTTATTTAAGGAGTTTGAAAAGATAGCTGAAATGGCAGATGTGATTGCCGCTGATATAAAGCTTCCGAGCGCTACCGGAAAATCCCTTTGGACTGAGCATGAAGAATTTCTGCGCTTAGCGCCTGAAAAAATTTTTGTTAAAATTGTCGTTACTTCAAAAACAAAGCTTGATGAAATTCAAAAAGCTTTTGAGATGATAAATAAAATTTCTCCTAAAATGCCGGTTTTTATTCAGCCCGTTACGGAAAGTGGAGTTGTAAAAAAACCCGGAAAAGAGTTTTTTGACAGAATTGAGAAAATTTCTTTAAATATGAAAATGAAGTATAAAATTTTGCCGCAACAGCATCCCATCTGGGGAATAAGATAAACAGCAGGTTAAGATTAAGGTTGAGATTAAGATAGTTAGCTAAACTTAATAGAGGTTTCTTGTTTTTCTTGGTCTTAATCTTGATCTGCTGTTCTTTGGAGGAAATATGAGTGAAGAAACTTTTTTGATTGATTGTCCTTTATGTGAAGCCAGGATTGAAGTGGAAAGAAAAACAGGCAAGGTCGTAAAGCATTGGGCGAAACCTAAATTGAAAAAAGGGGAAGACCCTTTTAAAAAGGCTCTTGAAGGAATTAAGGCGAATGAAAATAAGCTGGATGATTATTTTTCAGGGGCGCAGAATTCTATGGAAGATAAAAAGAAAGAGCTTCTGGATAAATTTGAAAAAGAGAAAAAGAGAATTAAAGATTCGGGAGATACTTCAAAGCCCATTAATCCTATGGATTTAGATTAGTAAGCGTTTATTGAGTTAATAGAGTGGACTACGCTATCATGTCGTGAGTTGGCAGGACACCCATAAGCGCTCAAGTTAATGGCGTTTGTAGCGTAGTTAAGGAGTATAAGGGAGTCTGTTTCTGATATTTACACAATAAACTCTAAAAACGCTGAACGCAATGAACGCTTTATATTTTAACTAAGGACCTATTTCCGTATGGGTCCTTTTTTCTTATTTTTATGCCTTTATGACTCTTATAACAATGGGACTTTATGTATAAAATGTAGATATGATAAATAACAAAAATTCACTTATCAAAACTTTTTTCTTATTTCTCATCATATTTCAGTTAGTCGCGGTTCAATCCGCTATTGCCCTTGGCGAAAATGAAATAACCGCCAATTATAAAGAAAAAATAATAAACACATCCCACGCGCTCGGCATTGGCGTTTATGAAGATTTTCCGGTTGAATTTGCCGGAGAAGATAATGTTTTAAAAAATATGGATATTGTTTATTCTAAAACCACCGCTTTTGGAAAGGCGCAAGATATTACAATTCCCGCGCCCAAGAGAATCGTTCCCGAAAGAACTTTTACGGATGAAGTTGAAGGTTATTGGGGTTATGCCACCACTCTCTATTATATTTTTAAAACCAAAATCGCGGATTCAGGTATTCTTCCGTGGAAAGACGGAGCGCCTTCTTTTGAGGAATCATCCCGAAAAGCTATCGCCAGGGTAAAAAATTCCGATTTTCCGTCCAGAAAGGCAGGGCAGACTTCTTTGCTTAAAAATGAAGGTTTCTTAAAAGAAATGGAATCTCTTTCAGGCGCCAAATTTACCGATGGCAATACCTCCGAATTTCTTATAGACGGAAAAGCTTCTTTTGGCATGAAGGATAAGCTTATAAAAGAAGCCAAGAAAAGCATATATATAGCAAGCTATTCTTTTCATGATGATATTACGGGTTATGAAACATCGGATATGCTTATAGCCCAGAAAAAAAAGGGTATTGATATTAAAATAATAGTGGATCATAAGGTGGTTAATATCTCGGGGAGAATTGTCAAACGCATGCAGAAAGCCGGCATAGAAGTTATCCGTTATATAGATTCAAAAAGAACCGGAGATTATTGGCATGTTAAATTATTGATGGTGGATGATAAATACGCCATAGTCGGCGGCATGAATTACGCGGATTATTATTCTCATAAAAATCCCGATACCCCCCAATGGCGCGATACCGATGTTCTTTATACCGGGCCCGCCGTGATGGAATCTAGAAAAATATTCGCCGGAATTTGGAATGGCCTGATTAAAGAAAAAAAGCTCTCTTTCGACAGCATGGATGAAAATATTAATTCCAATGAGGCCAGTGGCGGCTCGGCCCGCATAGCGGTAATGTATTGGAATCCGCCTTTAGGTTCTCCCACGATACTTTTAAGCATTATTAAAGCGATTTACGGAGCCACCGAACGCATTAATATCGAAAATCCTTATTATGTCGCGGTGCCGGCCATAACTCAAGCCGTATTGGATGCCAAGGCGCGCGGCGTGGAAGTTAATATTTTAACCAATTCTAAGAAAAGCATAGATCGCGACGGCAAGCCTATGGCTGATGTTATAATCAAGGGCCTGATTCCTTTAGTTTCTTCCGGCATAAATGTGTATTTAAAAAAAGGCGATACTCTTCATAGTAAATTTATGACCATAGACGGAGTTTATTGTAATATCGGTTCGTATAATTTTCATCCCAGAAGTGAAAGATACGATACGGAAATGAATATCAGCATAATAGACCCGGCATCTGTTAAACAGCTTAATGAGGTGTTTGAGGAAGATTTGGCTGAGGCCATTAAAATAAACACTGTGGAAGATTTGGAATATGAGCCCGGCTGGCTGGCTAAAATGATGGAAAAATATTTTTACGCTGAACTTTCACGGAAGAAATAAGTTTGGATAGTAGATATAAATATTTAAAGGAGTCTTTAATATGAAAAAATATCTGATAATTTCAATTTTAATTTTGTTGGCGCAAGGAAGTTACGCGCAAAACGCTGAATTTTTAAAATTATCGTCCAATATTAAATCCATAGATATCGGCTCATTGCAGGATAAAGCGGAAATGCCGTTATTGGCGTCCCTCGCGTCAATCAAAGAAGAAAATTCAGTGCCCGTCAATGATTTGGAATTTTCCAAAGAATATGTTTTACAACAGATTATGGCTGAAACTTGGGATCTAGTGGAAAATATCGATTCAATTATACTGTTTCCCAAAAAAATAATGGGTGACGCGCGTTTATACATTTTAACGCGATTTTTTGAAGAGACCTATAATTATTCTTTAGTAAATAAAAGTGCCGGCGCGTCAGTTGACAGGCTCGCGCTTATTAACGCCATATGGGCTTTAGGTGAATTGGGTAATTCCGCGTCCGTAAAAACCATAATTAAGGCTTTTCCTTCAGCCGATCAGACAATGCGTTTAAATATGATGGCGGCCCTCGGTAAAATAAAATCGCCGCAAGCATCCAAAGAACTGAATAAAATAATGATTGACGGCGGAAATGAAGAAATGAGTTTCATTGAAGCGGGAGATATTGTGTTTCGCAAAGGTTATTTCGGTTTGCTTAATCCGATAGTTAAAGCGCAATCGGTTGGACATGTCGCTGTTTATGTGGGCATGGAAAACGGCGAGCCAATGGTTATAGAGGCATGGACATCCATGAGAAAAGCTTCATTGCGCAAGTATATAGGTAATTGGCCTTTTTATGGGAATTACACTACATATCCCAAACCGACTATGGAGCAAAGAAATAAAATAGTCGATTATGCGACCGCCCAACTGGGAAAACCTTTTTCTATCCTGCATTTAAGTCAAAAAGGCAGTGAAAAATTTGATTGCGTGGGTTTGGCGGAGGCCGCTTATGAAGCGGCGGGTTTAAATCCCACTCCCGATGAACTCGAAATTGGCTGGGGCTGGCCGCTTACTCCCACCGAGCAATATGAGAATGTTTTTCCAAATTTTAAATAATTAAAATTTGTTTTCCGATTGTTCGTCAATTTATAATGGCGACAAGTCTCTGGCCTATAACCTAATTTAGGCCTTATAGTCCTAAAAAAGTTATGTTGTTAAAGGTTGTTTTTTACTTGTAACCTGTGACCTAATTTAGGTCTTATGGACCTAAATTTATATAGGTCCTTTTTTTTTGTTTTCATGCCTTTTTATCCCTTACGATAATTGTGTTTTATCCGTACACTATGGATATGATAAATAACAAAAATTCAATTATTAAAACTCTTTTCTTATTCCTTATTATATTTCAGTTAGTCGCGTTTCAATCCGCTATTGCTCTCGGCGAAAATGAAATAACCGCCGATTATAAAGAAAAAATAATAAACACATCCCAAGCGCTGGGTATCGGCGTTTATGAAGATTTTCCCGTTGAATTTGCCGGCGAGAATGATGCCACAAAAGATGCAAAGCTCGTTTATGCGAATCCTTCAGATAATAGAGTAATAAGAGAAATTGTTCCCACCCTTGTCGATATGAATAAGAGCGGAGACACTTTTGAAGTTGGGTTTTGGGATCAAGCCGCGGTTATGTGGCATAATGCCGGTTTTATCGCCACTTTTATCGGTTCTCAAATCGTTGATAGCGGATTCCTGCCCTGGGTTGACGCGGCTCCCACATTTGAAGATATTTCCGATAGGGCCATTAAAACCGTTAAAAACAGCAAATACAAACATGGCAAAAAAGGCGTATCCTTATTTGAGAATGAAGGTTTTATAAAGGAATTGGAAGATATTTCGGGAGCGAAATTCGCGGGCGGTAATTCCACCGATTATTTAATAGACGGTCCGGAATCTTTTGCCATGAAAAATAAATTAATGAGTGGCGCCAAGAAAAGCATTTATGTCGCCAGCTGGGCTTTATATGATGATATTACCGGCAAAGAAGCTGTGGATTTGCTTATATCCAAACACAAAGAGGGACTTGATATAAAGGTTATAGTGGATAAGAAAGTTGTAGGCATACATGGCGCTGTGGTAATAGGAATGTTGGAAGATGCCGGTATAGAAGTTCTCAGATATCAGGAGAAAGGAAGAAGCGCGGATGTCTGGCATATCAAGATGATAATAATAGATGATGAATATGCCATAGTGGGCGGCATGAACTTCGGTAATGTTTATTCTCATAGGGGAGGCGGACCCAAATGGCGCGATACTGAAATTTTATATAGCGGCCCCGCTCTAGCCGATTCGATAAAAATTTTTGAAGATACTTGGAACGCGAAAATTAAAGAGGATAAACTTTCTCTGACTTTCATGAAACCTTTCGCGGGTTCCATTGCGCCAAAGGGGGATGTGAGAATAGCTCCCGTAGTTCAGAATCCTCCCACAGATTCCAAAGTATTGTTAAGTATGCTTAAAGGAATTTACGGCGCGGGCAAAACGGTTAATATAGAGAACGCTTATTTTGTCGCTGTTCCCGCCATTACCGTGGCTGTTCTTGACGCTCTTGATAGAGGTGTTGAAGTTAATATATTGACAAATTCCGATAAGACCTTAAACGAGCAATGCAGGTCAATGTCGGTTCCTTTGCTAAAAAGCTTAGCTGTTCTTTTAAAATCAGGCGCCAATATCTATCTTAAGCAAGGCGATACCGTGCATAGCAAGTTTATGACCGTTGACGGAATATTCGCGAATATAGGTTCTTATAATCTTCACCCCAGAGGCGAAAGATATGACACTGAACTTAATGTTAATGTCATAGGCTCTTCGGGCGTGCGAGAATTGGATGAGGCTTTTCAAAATGATATATCCAAAGCAAAAAAGATTTTAACGGTTGAAGAGCTTGGAATAAAGGATACATGGCTTTCAAGAATAATAGAAAATTATTTCCTGGCTCAGCTTAAACAGGGAAAATAAAAAGTGCTAAAACGCTAAAGAAACAGAGTTTTAACTAAAGATTGCCCCCACACATAGAGCATAAAGTATGTGTGGGGGTATTTTTTTGTTTCTCTAAACTCTAAATTCTAAATTCTAAACTCTGAACTTTTTGTTTCTGTGGCAATATTCCCTTAAAAAACATAAAATGTATCTTATGCATACCGATATAAAAGAAGTGCTTATAACCGAAGAACAGATTGCGGTTCGCGTTAAAGAGCTTGCTAAAAGAATAAACAAAGATTATAAAGGGCGATGCCCCGTTTTTGTTGGCGTGTTGAAAGGATGCGTATTTTTTCTTTCAGACCTTTTAAAACATATAACAATAGATTGCCATGTTGACTTTATGGGTCTTTCGTCTTATTCGGGAACCAAGTCAACGGGAATTGTGAGAACGATTTTGGATTTAAAAGAGAGCATAGAAGACAGGGATGTTATAATCGTGGAAGATATAGTGGATTCCGGCCTTTCAATGGAATATCTTCTGCATAATTTTAAAAGCAGACGGCCAAAGACGGTAAAAATATGCACTATGCTTGATAAGCCCTCCGCCAGAAAAGTTCATATTCCGGTTAAATACGCGGGATTTAAAATCCCTGAAAAATTTGTAGTCGGTTATGGCTTGGACTTTAATGAGCTTTACCGCAATTTGCCTTATATCGGAGTAATTAAAAAATCAGTTGTTGAAAAGGATAAGAAATGCCGCTAAAAAAAATCTCCAACAAAATACCCTTAAATAAAAATAATAGACAAATTCTATTTTGGGCCATTACCTTTCTTCTTTTTATCGCGCTTTACCATAACTTTAAAAATTTGGAAACCGTGAAACAAATTCCTTATTCGGAATTTAAACAAAAATTGAAGTCCAAAAAAATATTGAAAGTAACTATCGCGCCTAATTTGATAAAAGGAGAAATGCAAGATAGCGGCGTGGATATTAAGTTTAGAACTTTACCCCTTCCCGACGCTAAGCTTATTGAAGATTTGGAAGCGAGCGGTATTAAATCTTTCGCGGGCGAGCCGGATAGAAGCTGGGTTCTCAGTTTGATTTTAAATGTGGGTTGGATTTTCCTTTTCATTTTTTTATGGTGGTTCTTATTTTTAAGGCAAGGCCAAATGGGCGGCAAAAGCAGTCCTATGAGCTTTGGGCGTTCGCGCGCTAAAGAGCAGGATGTAAAAAAACAGAAAGTCTCGTTTAAAAATGTTGCCGGTTGTGACGAAACTCTGGAAGAGTTGAAAGATATAGTGGATTATCTTAAAAATCCCAAAAAATATAAACACTTGGGCGGTATTCTGCCCAAGGGAGTGCTTTTATTCGGCCCTCCAGGCACGGGTAAAACTTTGCTTGCCAGAGCTGTCGCGGGGGAAGCGCAAGTTCCTTTTTACACCGCTTCAGGTTCCGAGTTCGTTGAGATGTTTGTCGGCGTTGGAGCTTCGCGTGTTAGAGATTTGTTTGAAAAAGCCAAGAAAACCGCTCCCGCCATAATTTTTGTCGATGAATTGGACGCGGTCGGCAGACGGAGATTTGCCGGCATAGGCGGCGGCCATGATGAAAGAGAACAAACTTTAAATCAGCTTTTGGTTGAGCTTGACGGTTTTGAAGGCAATGAGAATGTAATTTTAATTGCCGCGACCAATAGGCCGGATGTGCTTGATCCCGCCTTGCTTAGGCCCGGACGGTTCGACAGGCGCATAAATGTTCCCAGCCCCGATAGTAAAGGCAGGGAAGAGATTTTGCAGGTACACGCTAAAAAAATAAAACTTGCTCCCGATATTGATCTTTCAATTATAGCCAGAAGAACTCCCGGTTTTGTCGGCGCTGATTTGGCCAATATTATAAATGAATCGGCGATATTCGCGGCAAGAAAAGACAAAAAATTTGTTGAGATGGAAGATATTGAAGAATCCATAGAAAGAGTCATAGCCGGGCCGCAGAGAAAATCAAGAATAATATCCGATAAAGAAAGAAGAGTCATTGCTTTTCACGAAGCCGGCCATGCCTTAGTCGCCAAGATTTTGCCTCATACGGACCCCGTGCATAAAATATCCATAGCGCCCAGAGGGCCGGCCTTGGGCTATACTCTGCAATTGCCTATTGAAGATAAGTACTTAACCACCAAGACCGAGATTGTAAATAAACTTTCAATTCTTTTGGGCGGCAGAGCCGCTGAAGAAATAGAGTTTAATGAAATTACAACCGGAGCGCAGGATGATTTATCCAAGGTTACCAATTACGCTCGAAAAATGGTTCTTGAATTTGGCATGAGTGAAAAAATAGGTTTAATAACTTTAAGAAAAGATGAGGACGAAGTGTTTTTGGGCCGCGATATTGCCAAACAGCCCGGTTATTCCAATGAAATGGCTAAGAATGTCGATGATGAAATTAAGAGAATAGTTAATGAATGTCATATAAAAACAAAGGAAATACTGGTTGATAAAAGACATTTGCTAACCGCTTTGGCTGAAAGGCTTTTGGAAAAAGAAGTTCTGGAATCTGAAGAAATTGACAAGATAGTTAATGGCGAAGCCGCTCCTCAAACCGCTTAAAGGCAGATTAAGATTAAGGTTGAGGTTAAGAACAGCGAGATAAACTGCCAAAACAAATCTCCCCCCCAGCCCCTCTTTGTCAAAGAGGGGAGAAAGAATAAAACTTCCCCCTTTACAAAAGGGCTTGTCCTTCCGAAGTCTTGGCGAAGGAGGAGGTTAGGGGGATTTTGACAGAATAAACGGCTCAAAACATTTGACAGGATTAACAGGATAAAACAGAAGCAAATCGCAGAGGACGCAGAAAAAGAATATTGAGAATAAAAAAACTTTGCGGACTCTCTGTGTGAAATCTCAGTGCCCTCTGCGTTAAAAAGAGTTCCCCGCCAAAGGCGGGTTAATTTATCTGCAGTATTTGTATTCTTGGGCTTGACCTTAATTTTAACCTGCAGTTCTATTTAAGGATTTATTAATGTATCTTCATTACGCGAAAAATATCATAGATATATTTGTTGTTTACGCCATAGTGTACCATTTGATACTCCTTATCAAGGGCACCAGAGCCATGCAGGTAATATGGGGAGTTTTTATTCTCGCCATCATTACAGCCATAGCCAAACTTTTAAATTTATCCGCCACCATGTGGATGATGCAGCAATTTTGGCTTGCCGGTATTTTTCTTTTAATCGTGGTGTTTCAGCCTGAAATTCGTTCCGCTCTCGCTAATATAGGAACCAATCCTTGGGGAAGGATTTTGATGCCGCAAGAATATAAATTTATAAAAGAAATGATAAGCGCTTTGCGGGCCGCTTCTCACGACAGGACCGGAATGATTATTGTTCTTGAGCAGGATATGGGGCTTAAAGATATTATGGACACCGGCATTATGGTGAACGGAGAAGTAAGCAAAGAGCTTTTGCTCACAGTATTTTTTAATAAGACTCAGCTTCATGACGGGGCGGTAATAATAAGCAATAATCGTCTGGTTGCCGCCGGCTGTATATTGCCTTTGACCGAACAAAGAGAGCTTTCAATGATGCTTGGCATGAGGCATAGAGCCGCTCTTGGTCTGAGCGAAATTTGTGATTCGATTATAATTGTGGTAAGCGAGGAAACGGGGCAAATCGCTTTGGCAAGAAACGGCAAGCTTCAGCAAGCGGTGGATATTGATAAACTTGAAAATATGCTTTATACTCTTTACCGCTCAAAATCGGAAAAAACTTTACTTAGAAGGCAGTCAAGACAATGAATCTTCCCGAATTTATAGTCAAAAATTGGCAGATTAAAATCCTCTCGCTTATAATAGCCATCCTTATTTGGTATTTTAAACTCAGCAATATATAGGTCGCGTTGTTTGTCGTTCTTTTAATAAGTTTCCATATTTGATAAGTTATCGTAGTAGCGGCAGGTTGAGGTCAAGATTAAGGTTGAGAAAAAAATTTTTATTCTAAAAATAAAAGGAAACGAGGTAAAAAATGAAAATAAAAAATATTGTTTTAGCCGGAATATTTTTACTGTTTGGAGCGTTCAGCTCAAGTTCAGCCGCTTTTAATCCTGAGGGCTGGGACAGCAATAATAATTTTCCTCTTATAGGTTCGCCTAAAGCCAAAAAGGGCGGCGAGTTTAAATATTTCTGGACAAATTTTCCTCCCACATTAAGAACTGAGGGACCAAATTCACAGTTTGTGCCTAATAGTGAAATTCAGAGTTTGATGTATGAATCCTTGGTAGGTCTTCATCCCGAAACGATGGAATATGTTCCCGGACTTGCAGATTATTGGAAAGTGTCCTCTGACAAAAGAAGATTTTCATTTCATATAAATCCGAAAGCCAAATGGTCTGACGGCAGTCAGGTTACTGCCGAGGATGTTGTGGCTACTTGGGAATTCAGAACTCGTAAAGATATAAAAGACCCTTTTTCCGTTATGCTTTGGGGTAAGAGTTTTGAAAAACCGGTCGCTGAAAGCAAATATGTGGTTTCGGTAAAAACGAAAGAGCTTAACTGGCGTTTATTCTTGTATTTCGGAAACATGGCAATATATCCCGCTAAAGAAATAAAAGGGCTTACCGGAGATAAATATCTTAAAGACTATAATTGGAAAATGTGGATGGGTTCGGGGCCTTATGAATTAAAGCCCGAGACTATTGTAAAAGAAAATTCCCTGTTTGTTACAAGACGCAAAGATTATTGGGCTGAAAAAGAAAGAGCGAATATAGGTCTTAATAATTTTGACAAGATATCATGGAAAGTTATTTTAGATGAAGAATTGGCTTTTGAGAAATTTAAAAAAGGCGAAATTGACTATTATGTTGTGGGAAAAGCGCAAAGATGGATTGAGGAATGTGATTTTGACAAAATAAAAAAAGGCTGGATTCAAAAAAGAAAAATTTTTACGCAAGAGCCGAAAGGTCATGGCGGTTTTGTTTTTAATATGAGAAAACCGCCTTTTGATAATAAAAATGTCAGAAAAGCTTTTGCTTTTCTTGTCAACCGTGAAAGGCTTATAGATAAGCTTTTTTTTAATGAATATGATTATATAGACAGCTATTATCCCGGTGGAGATTGGGGTAATTCCGATAATCCGAAAATTCGTTATAATCCGCGCCGAGCCGCAAGGCTTCTTAAAAGAGCCGGTTGGACAAATAGAAACAAAGACGGCTGGCGTGTCAATAAAGACGGAGAAATTTTTGAATTGACTCTTGAATATGGTCAGCAAGGGTCTACCAGAATTCATAAGGTTATCAAAGAGGAGATAGAAAAAGCGGGAATTAAATTTAATCTTAAATTGATTGATTCCAGAACTTTAATGAAAAAAGTCAGTGAACGCAAGTTTACTATTCATTTTCAAAGTTGGAGAGCTACATTGTTTCCAAATCCGAAGAGTTCGTGGAATTCAGAGCTTGCCGGAGCGCACACAAATAATCTTCCGGGTTTTAAGAATAAAGGAGTGGATGAATTGTGTAAAAAATATAATGTTACATTTGACAGGGCGGAGCAGAAAAAGATTATAGGGGAAATAGACGGCATAATTTTTAGAGTTCATCCGTATGCTCTTGGATGGTATGGTAATAATAGTCGTGTTCTTTATGAGAATAAATTCGGACATCCTAAAGAGTATTTTTCAAAAATTGGCGATTACAATGATATAAAAACTTTTTGGTGGTATGATAGGGCAAAAGAAAAAG
>DAOWCC010000090.1 GCA_030639665.1 Elusimicrobiota bacterium
CAAAGAGGGTGGACTAAGCGGCATATTGCCGACAGGATAAAAACTCAATTTTCAAGCGCGCTTAAGGCGGAATTGAGCGATATAATTATTGCCAATGACTTATCCTTAAAGCGATTTCATGAAAAATTAAACGATTTACAAAAGATGCTGAAAGCGCTTCAATTGAAGCGCTAAAGGAACTATAAATACAAGGAGAAACATGAATAACGACAATACAAATACCAGGAATTCAAGACCATATCAATCAAGGAGACCTTCTTCCCATTCGGATAATCGAGGGCGCGGCGGCTCCGATTCTCATCATAGCTCGGGTTCATCAAACTATTCCAGAGGCAGAAGCCAGCATAGTCATCATAGTAATAATCATCATTCCCGAAATAATGAGGTTGATTCCTCTGCCGCGATTGCGGCGGCTTTGGCTAAATTGACCGTTGCCGAGCTTTCCAAGAAAGCGGAAGAATATAAAATTGAAAATATTACCGGCCTTAAAAAGCAGGAGCTTGTAGACAAAATAATCGAACATCAAGCCAAAAAAAGCGGTATTGTCGCAGGCGGCGGCGTTCTTGAAGTTCTTCCCGACGGTTTTGGTTTTCTCAGGAGTCAGGAATACAATTATATTTCAAGCCATGAGGATATTTATGTTTCGCCTTCGCAGATAAAAAAACTGGATTTGAGAAAAGGCGATGATGTAAGAGGCCTTATACGGCCTCCGAAAGAGGGTGAAAGATTTTTTGCTCTTCTTCAAATTAAAACCGTAAACGGTCTGGAAATTGATAAGTTTTTTAGAAGACCTCATTTTGACAATTTAACGCCTATTCATCCCGATGATAGATTTGTTCTTGAATCTTCAACCGGCGGTAAAAAAGATTTAACGGCCAGAGTTATAGATTTAGCGGCTCCCCTTGGAAAAGGACAAAGGGCTTTGATTGTGGCTTCTCCCAAGACCGGAAAAACCATGATACTTCAGCAAATAGCGAATTCTTTGACCAATAATCATCCCGAGATAAGCCTTTTTGTTCTTTTGATTGATGAAAGACCTGAAGAAGTAACCGATATGAAAAGATCGGTTAAGGGCGAGGTTATAGCTTCAACATTCGACGAAGCCGCCGATAGACATGTTCAGGTTTCTGAAATTGTTCTTGAAAAGGCCAAGAGATTGGTTGAGCAGAAAAAGGATGTTGTAATTTTACTTGATTCAATCACAAGGCTTGCGAGAGCTTATAATACCATAGCGCCTTCAAGCGGCAGGGTTTTGTCCGGCGGTCTTGAGGCCACTTCGCTTCAAAGACCGAAAAGATTTTTCGGCGCCGCGAGAAATATGGAAGAGGGCGGTTCGCTTACCATTATCGCCACCGCTTTGGTTGAAACAGGCAGTAGAATGGATGATGTTATATTTGAAGAATTTAAGGGAACCGGTAATTCCGAAATTTTTCTGGATAGAAAACTTTCAAACAGAAGAACCTTCCCCGCGATAGATATAAACAGAACATCCACCAGAAAAGAAGAGCTTTTATTAAACGATGATGAGTTGAATAAGGTTTGGATACTCAGAAAGGTTTTGGCTCCTTTATCTTCGGTTGACGCGATGGAATTGCTTTTAACGAAAGTAAACGCGACCAAATCCAATAAGGATTTCTTGAAATCCATGGAGATTTCAAGCATCTAAAAACAGTGGATTGAGGTTGAGATTAAGTTTAAGAAAAAATAAAATCAAATACGGAGTTGTTTTTTTGTCGCTAAACCTAAACCTTGGTCTTAACCTGCAGTTCGTAAATATGCTAAAATGTAGTTATTCTAATTAAGGTAAGGACATAAATATGAAGGCTAAAATTCACCCAAAATATCAAATGTGCGAAGTAAGCTGCGCGTGCGGAAATACTTTTCAAACCCGCTCAATGGGAAAAGTCATAAAACTCGAAATTTGTTCGGCTTGCCATCCTTTTTACACGGGCAAACAGAAATTGCTGGATGTGGCGGGCAGAGTTGAAAGATTCAAAAAGAGGTTTTCAAAAACAGAAGGAAAAATGATTAAGAGAAAACCGAAAAAAATTGCGGCAAGCAAAACCGCTCCCAAACACATAAAAAAGAAGGTTTTGACTTCAGCTTCCAAGAAAGTGGAAAAGGAAGCCCCAAAAGCAAAAAGCAAAAAATAGTTATTTCAAATTAAAATAAGCAGGCATAATGAGTTGTTTATCATATGCCTGCTTTTTATTTTCTTTTGCTTTAGCAAAAGAAAATAATCCGCCGATGCCGTAGTGGCGGATAGTAATTGCTAAAGCAAAAGAAAATAATCCGCCGATGCCGTAGTGGCGGATAGTAATTGCTAAAGCAAAAGAAAATAAAAATAATCCGGAGCAACGAGCCTATGGCGGAATAATAGAAGCGCGGAGGCCGTAAACGCAATAGTGGCTGGATGAACCGAAAGGTTCGTGTTCCAAATTTCAATTAGGGAGTTGTTTTATATGTCGTCTGATAATGTTGATATAATAAGAGAAGAAATAAAGGTTGTGGAAGAAAAACTTTCAGCCGGCGGTTTGAGTCCAGAAGATATTAAAAATCTTTCAAAAAAACACGCCAAGTATAAAGAAATAATAGACTTACAAGATAAAATTGATTCTTTATCCGAAGAAATAATTCAGGTGAATAAAGTAACCAGAGATAGTGATGAAGAACTTGCCGAAATGGCTGAGCTTGAAAAGATTGAGCTTGAAGCCAAAAAGATTAAAACTGAAAAACAATTGCGGCTTATTTTGCTTCCTCCCGACCCCTATGATGTGAAAAATGTTTTTTTGGAAATAAGAGCCGGTGTGGGCGGTGATGAGTCAGCGTTATTTGCGGCGGATCTTATGAGAGCCTATATAAAGTTTATTTCAGATATGGGTTGGAAACATGAAATAAGAGATATAAATAATACAGGCTTAAAAGGTATAAAAACCGTTGCAATCTATATTAAGGGCGAAAATGCTTATTCATGGTTTAAATGTGAAATTGGAGTGCATAGAGTGCAGAGAGTTCCTCAAACCGAAGCATCGGGCAGAGTACATACTTCCACAATTACGGTAGCGGTTATGCCGGAGTTGGATGATGTGGAAATTACCATTGATGCCAAAGACCTTAAAATAGATACATATAGATCGGGGGGCGCCGGCGGACAGAATGTTAATAAGGTTGAAACCGCGGTTAGAATAACGCATCTTCCAAGCGGTATAATCACTCAATGCCAGCAGGAAAGATCTCAAGGCCAAAACAAAATGAAGGCCATGCAAATGCTGAGCAATAAATTAGCTTTCATTGCCAAAGAAGAACAATCAAAATCTTTATCGGATGAAAGAAAAAAACAGGTTGGAAAGGCCGATAGATCGCAGAAAATAAGAACATATAATTTCCCTCAAAATAGAATTACCGACCATAGATTGCAGGTTTCCTGGCATAATATTGAAGAGATAATGGAAGGAGAAATAAAAGACATGCTCCTTCAAATAAGATTAAGCCTTGCCGCCCAAGAAGAAGAGCGTCAAAAAAATAATGGTTAAAAACTTAAAAAAAAATAATATTTCCGGGCTTTTGCATGAAGGAACACTTTATCTTAAAAAAAAGCAGATATCCGAAGCGGAGCTTAATTGCGAATGGATTTTGGCAAAAGCGTTAAATATGGAGAGATTATCTCTGTTTGTTAATCCCGAAGCACAGGTAAATAAACCGGCCGCGGATAAATTTAAAAAATTATTGGCTTTGAAAGCCGAAGGCATGCCGATTTCTTATATGTTCAAAGAGCATAATTTCAGGGGGCTTTCCCTTTTTGTGAATAAAGGCGCGCTTATTCCAAGGCCTGAAACCGAGGAGCTTGTTGATATTGTTTTGAAATACGCGCGAAAGATTAAAAAAAAGAAGATTAAAATTCTTGATTTTGGCACGGGTTCGGGGTGTATTGCTTTAGCTTTGGCGGCGAGCCTCGAAAATTGCCAATTACTCGCTGTTGATAAATCCAAGCTTGCGCTTAAATGCGCCGAGAAAAATATAAGAAAATTCGGTCAAGCAAAAAAAATAAAGCTTCTTTCCGCCGATAGCGTTTCCAAGCTTTCGGGAAAGTTTGATTTAATAGTTTCAAATCCGCCTTATATTCCAACGGGGGTTATAGGGAACTTGGATACCGAGGTGCAATTTGAACCTAAAATTGCCTTGGATGGCGGCGCGGACGGCCTAAAAATTATAAAAGAAATAATTAAAGAAGCTCCCAAAATTCTTAATAGCGGTGGCAGAGTTTTTTTTGAAATTGAAGAGAATCAAAGCGGCGTATTGCCTTATTGCGTAAATAAAGAAATCTACAGTGAAATTGTCTTTCATAAAGATTATAATAATAAGAGCAGATTCTTGGAATTAGGTTTGCGTTAGTAAAAGTCAAAGAGTCTCGGTGTCTTGGAGTCGCAAACAGCTTGACAGCCGGGCGGCTAGACAGCTGAGAAACAGTTGAACATGTGGTATTTAGTTACCGGTGACTTGAAACATTTCAGAACGGGAGATTTAATGGATAATTTTGTAATTAACGGAGTAAAAGGCGCTTCGGGCGATATTTCCATCAGCGGTTCTAAAAATGCCGCTCTTCCGATTCTTATTTCGTCCTTGCTGACATCGGAAAAAGTTGAATTTGAAAATGTTCCAAAACTCCGCGATATTCAATCCACTTTGGAATTGTTAAATTATCTTGGCAAAAAGTGCGTTTTTGCTAAAAATAAATTTACCATAAGTGAAAATCATTCTCTCAATTACCACGCCCCCTATGATTTGGTTAGAAAAATGAGGGCGTCAATTCTTGTCGCCGGGCCTTTGCTGGCCAGATTTAAGCAGGCAAGGTTTTCTTTGCCCGGAGGCTGCACCATAGGCGTGCGGCCGGTGGATATTCATCTTGAATCTTTTAAGAAATTTGGCGCGAGCATAAGTTATAGCGGTGGAGATGTAATAATAAGCGCCAAGCGTTTAAAAGCCGCCCATATAAAATTAAAATTTCCCAGCGTGGGGGCGACCGAAAATTTAATGATGTGCGCCGTTTTAATAAAAGGGAAAACCGTAATAGAAAATTGCGCCAAAGAGCCGGAAATTAAAGATCTTGCCGATTGTTTAAGATTGATGGGCGCGCGAGTTAAGGGCGATGGGACTTCCACTATAGAGATTAACGGCGTGAAAAAATTAACGGGGGTTAAATATTCCGTAATGCCGGACAGGATTGAAACCGGCACTTTTATGATTTTAGCCGCGGCGGTTAAAGGGGAAATTAATTTATTGAATACAAGCTCGAAAAATTTGGCCATAGTGTCGAAATATCTCAGGAGAAGCGGAGTAAAAGTTAAGGATTGCGCCAATTCGGTTAAAATAATATCTACGGGGAAAAGACCTAATCCCGTAAGTTTTAAAACAGCGCCTTATCCGGGATTTCCCACTGATTTGCAATCCGTATGGATGGCATATATGTGCAGGGCTGAAGGGAAATCCACCATACATGAAAATATTTTTGAAAATAGGTTTATGCATGTGGGCGAACTCTTAAGAATGGGCGCTAAAATTACTGTTACGGAAGAGACAGCCGTTATTACGGGAGTGGATATGCTCAAAGGCGCGCCCATTATGTCGTCCGATATAAGAGCGGGAGCAGCCCTTATAGTGGCCGCGACAGCCGCAAGCGGCAAGTCCACACTCAGAAGAATTTATCATATCGATAGAGGCTATGACGGTATTGAAGAAAAAATGCGGGCCGTGGGTTTTAAAATAATCAGAAGAAAAGGATAAAGAGTTATAGAGTTGTGAGTTTAGGGAGTAAGAACAAAAAGAAGTAAGAAACGGCAACTCCATTAGACAAACAGAAAAAAATATTTAACAGGTCGGCAGAATTATAGAGTGGCAACGCAATAGGAAAATTTATGAATTTCGAAGAAGCTAGAGATATATTGCTTACAAAACAAATTTATGTAAAAAAAGACAGTTTAGACAGGGTTTACAAGGTTCTTGAAAGTCTGGGAAATCCCCAGGATTCTTTTAAAGCCGCGCATATTACCGGAACAAACGGCAAAGGATCGGTATGCGCCGCCATGGAAAGTGTATTAAATCGCGCCGGCTACAAAACAGGTTTGTTTTCTTCTCCTCATCTTGTTTGTGTTCGGGAGAGAATAAGATTTTGCGGGAGCATGATAGAAAAAGATGAATTCGCGGCTCTTTTTAAACGGGTTTTTGAAGTTAGCGATAAAATAAGTTTTTTTGAAATTATAACTTGCATGGCCTTTCTCTATTTTAAAGAAAAGGGAGTGGATATCGCGTTTATAGAAGTGGGCATAGGCGGAAAATACGATACGACAAATGTTTTGCCTCCGTGCGAGCTTTGCGTCATTTCATCGGTGGGAATTGACCATGTTAAATATCTGGGCGCGGATTTGGAGTCAATCGCGAGGCAGAAAGCGGGTATTATTAAAAAGGGAACCGTTTGTTTGGCTTTTGTTGAGGATGAAAACGCTCGCCGTGTAATAAAAGAGGAGGCTGAGGACGCGGGGGGAAAAGTTGTATTTATTGAACGGGAATTTAAAGTTGAAGATTATAATTGGGTTTCCAATTCAATGATTTTAAGAAGTATGAAAGACAATAAAAAAATAGAATACGGCCTGATTGGAGAGAATCAGGCTATAAACGCCTCCATCGCGAAAGCGGGACTTGAAGTTCTGGCTTTAAAATCTTTTAAAAATATAGATGACGCGGCGATAAGCGCGGGGTTTAAAGATATAAATCTTGAGGGCAGATTTCAAATAATTAAAAATGAAAAAAATACTTTTGTTTTGGACGGCGCCCATAATAATGAAGCGATAGAAACTTTTGCCGAAACATTTAAAAAAAGCCCTTTTCTTTTGCAGGATACGGTTTTTGTCATAGGGATATTGGATGATAAAAATCACTTAAAGATGCTTAAAGCGCTTTATCCCTTTTTAAAGAAAGCGATTTTTACAAAAATCGCTTCCGATAGATCCATTGCTCCGTGCGTTCTCGCGGATGAAATGGCAAAATTAAATCCCGAGATTGAAACTGAAGTTCATGATGATTTTGACGCCGCCTTTTTATCCGCGACTAAAACTAAAGTCGTGGTTGTTACGGGCTCTTTTTATTTGGCGGGAGCGGCGCTTGCATTAATAAAGACGCAAGAAAACAGAAATATAACGGACAAAAAGCGATGTGGGGAAAAAACGGGGGAGAAATGATCGGCATTGGCATTGATATAGGCGGAACAAATACCAAAGTCGTCGCTTTAAATAAAAAAGGAAAAGTTTTAAAAGAATATCGCTTTAAAACGCTTTCGGATTTGGGTTATCCGGACTTTTTAAAAAGAATATCAAAACTGATTAATTCATGGAAAAAAGTTTTGCCGGGCGATAATTTTATAATAGGCATGGGAATCGCGGGAGATATAAATTCCGCTGAAGGAATTATAAGATTTTGTCCCAATCTTGATAAATGGCGCGATATCAAAATGGCGGCTGATATCAGAAAGAAGACAAAACTTAGATGTTTTATTGAAAATGACGCCAATATCGCGGCTTTTGGAGTTCATACTCTGGAGTTAAAAAAGAAATATAAAAATGGCATAGCCATTACTTTGGGAACGGGTGTCGGCGGCGGTTTGATTATAAACGGAGAGATTTATAACGGCTCTTGCGGCTCAGCCGGAGAATTGGGCCATACAAATATATATCCGGGCGGCAGTAAATGTAATTGCCATATGAGAGGCTGTCTTGAGGCTTATGTCGGAAGTTATGGCATTATAGGCAGGGCAAAAAAAGAAATCAAAAATATTCCCGCTTTTATCAAAAAGTATGGAAAATTATCATCGGCTAAAAAGTTAGACACTATTTGTTTGTCAAATGCCGCCGCCCTTGGAAATTCCATCGCTTTGAAAATATGGCGTGATACGGGAACCTATCTCGGTATAGCGCTCAGTGATATGATTCTTATTTTAAACCCCGAATATATTGTTTTTATGGGAGGAGTTTCAAAGGCTTCAAAATATTTTTTGCCTTCAATAAAAGCTGTTTTTGCCAAGCAAATGATTAAGGCGCCTTTTAAAAAAGTAAAACTCCTTGTTTCCAAGAATCCCGATTTGGGATGTTACGGCGCGGCTGTTTACGCTTTGGAAAAAATAAGCGATAGGCGAAAGGCAACGGTCAATAAAGCGAATAATAAAGACAGGGCGGGTAATTCAGCGTTGGCCGAAAGCATATATATGGAATATGAATAAGACGGATTTATATTTACATGAAATAAAGCATAATATTGATTTTGTAATAAAAGATTAGCCCCAAAAAGCGTAAAATGGCGCAAAGCAAATCTCCCCCAGCCCCTCTTTGTCAAAGACGGGAGCAAATTCCCCCCCTTTTGTAAAGGGGGATAGGGGGATTTTGACAGGATAAAGAAAGTCCGCCCAAAGGGCGTTAAATTTTATACTTTCGCCTAATATGTATATGAAAAGGACGCAGGAATAAAGTGTAATAATTTTGCGTAATCTGCGGTTTTTAAAAATATAAAATGACAAAATTTTTTATTTTCTTATTTCAATTTATCGGTTTTTGTGGCATTTCTTTCGCTTATGATTTGCCACTATCAACGGCGCCGCATAAAGTGGAGTTCGCCTCCGATGAGGCGTATTTTTTTGATGACAATAAAACCATAGTTTTAAAGGGCCGAGTTAAGCTGGATGAACTTGAAAATGAAGGCGACTTGGTTAGAACCATAACGGCCAAAGAGCTTAATATAAACCTATCAAGCAAAACGATAGTGGCGCCCTATGATATTTTGGTTGATCAAAACGGGACTCTAATAAAAGGAAAAAGCGGCAGAATTGATTATCTGAAAAATGAAGGTTATATAACTGACGGCAGGATAGACGCGAAAGATATAATATTCAGGGGAAAATCCATTAAATTCGGTTCCGATCATTTTGTTTATAAAAAAGCCAGTATTACCACCTGCGATAAGATTCCTCCGCATTATAAAATTAAAGCATCCCGTCTTGACCTCATACCGGGTAAAAGATTTGTGGCCTATAACACTTTTTTTTATCTCGGTAAAATTCCGATTTTCTATTTTCCGTTCATATATAAACCTATGGGCAAGGGCACTCCCTTTATAAGTAGTTTTTTTCCCGGCTATGATAAGAGAAACGGCGTTTATTTAAAATCCAACTATATGTATAGATTCGGCAACTATACAAAAGGAAAGCTTTTTCTGGATTATTTTTCCAGAAAGGGTTTTGGCATAGGCGGAGAATATGATTACCATAATCGGGCGAAAAATATAACCAATATTTCCGTTTACAGAATAAAAGAACACGGCAGTTCAAATGACAGGCTCGGCTTAAACGGAGGCTATTGGAATCTTATAAATGCCGATAACGCGGGGACATCTTATTACAGCCAGTCTTTCTTTAAATGGATGTCGGATCCCAATTTTAATAATGACTATTTTCGTTCTAATCCTTTCGCGGTTAATCCCAATAAGCAAGCCAATATCTCTTTTACAA
>DAOWCC010000119.1 GCA_030639665.1 Elusimicrobiota bacterium
ATTGACCGGATATTTTTCTTTTTTTCCGTAATTGATTTTTTTTAATTCGGCTAAAACCGTTTCTTGCGGAATATGGAGTTTATCCGCAATGGTTTTTGTCCATTCGTTTTTTATAATCCCGTCACTTTGTTTGGCAACCGTTTCAAGAATGATTTTCGCTATCTTTGATTTTTCCTGAGCGGGAAGGTCGCGTGGTGATTCTTTGGAACTCAGATAGAGCCTTAATTTGAAGTCAACTATATCGCCGGCGATATCCAGCTGTTTTTTAAATTCATCCGTTCCGTGTTTTATTAAGAAATCGTCGGGATCAAGACCGGCCGGCAACAGCGCTATTTTAACATAGAGCCCTGATTCCATGAATATTTCACCGGCCTTTATTGCCGCGTTTTGTCCGGCAGTGTCGCCGTCAAACATTACCACTATATCTTTTGAATATCTTTTGGCAAAAGAGGCGTGTTCATGGCTAAAAGCGGTTCCTAAGGGCGCTAGCGCGAAACCAATGCCGTTCTGATGCGCGCTGATTACATCCATATAGCCTTCCAATAGAAGGAGTTTTTTTTCTTTTCTTATGTCTTTCCGCCCTTAAAATATGCCGTAAAGAGTTCTTTTTTTTGAAAAAAGAGGCGTTTCGGGGGAGTTAAGATATTTTGGCTGAAAATCTCCAAGCGCTCTAGCTCCGAAAGCGATTACTTCTCCAATGGTGTTTTTAATGGGGAACATAACTCTTCCCCTGAAATAATCCGTTATCTGGCCGTTTTCTTTTACATAAGCCAAGCCGGCTTTAATCAGCAATTCTTTTGAAAAGCCTCTTTTGGTCGCTTCATTTACAAACATATTTTCGGCAATAGGTGAAAAGCCAAGTTTGAATTTTTCTATGGATTCCTTGCTTACATTTCTGTCTTTCAGATATTTAGCCGCTTTTACGGCATTTGAGGATGTTAAAAATCTCGAATAAAAAAGAGAGGCCAGTTCCATTACTTTTTTTAATTCAATTCTTACGCGATCATTTTCCGTCATGGTTTTCATGGAAAAGCCTTCCCATTGAACGCCGGCTTTCGCGGCCAGTTTTTGCGCCGCTTCCATAAAAGTCAAGCCGTCTATTTTTTCTATAAATGAAAAAATATCACCGTGTTCTTGGCAGCCAAAACAATAAAATCTTTGAGTATCCGGATTTATGGTAAACGAGGGCGTTTTTTCATTATGAAAAGGACAAAGCGCCTTGAAGTTTTTTCCGGCTTTTTGAATGGAAGGAATATAGTCTCTAATAACTTCGACTATATCCAATCTTTCTCTAATTGTCTCAATAATATTTTGTGAGCGCATAAAAGGAAATTGCCTTATATCTTATCGGGTAAGTATCATATTAAATAGCAATATAACCCCCACACATGGAAATTATTATGTGCGGGGGAAAGTACTAAAAAAGATACACTTTTATTGTGAATTACTTTTTGTTTTTGCGAAGTTTACGGCGTATCTCTTGGGCTTTGAGTTTCTTGGTTACGCTTGGCGCTTGATAGAACTCTCGGCGTTTGATGTCTTTAAGAATACCGCTTCTTTCACATTCATGCTTAAAGCGTCTTAAAGCTTCTTCAATGGATTCTTCATCTCGAAGTCTTATAAATACCACAATATCACCACCTTTCTATACGGAAATTTTATATCTAAATTTTGTTTCTATCAACCCGGCGGCCAAAGGAGTCTTCTTCCGCCCAGAAGATGATAGTGCAAATGGTCAACTGTCTGACCCGCTTTTCTGCCATTGTTCATTACAAGTCTATAATCCGATAAATCAAGTTCTTTAGCTATTTTCATAGCCGCCTGCTGTAATTTCCCCAAAAGTTCCGTATCCGCGTCATTTATTTCAGCAAGTTTGGAAATATGCCTTTTGGGTATAATCAAGATATGAACCGGAGCTTGTGGATTTAAATCATGAAAGGCCATTACATCATCCGTTTCATGTATAATTCTGGTTTGTTTGGTTTTTTCCACTATTTCACAAAAGATACAATTGGCCATATTGGTGTATAGTTTATCGTTTTTGGAAGTAATAATCAATTAAAATAGGAGTAAAAAGCCTTGATTTTTCCCATAATCTTTAAAATTCAGACAAAGGGAGTATAAATTCATTGAATTTTCCGGGAGTATAGGTTGTTTTATTTGTCGATTTTGAACTTCTTTTTATTCTTATTACGGTGGTATCGGCTTTTTTAGCCTGAATTATATCCGCGTCGGAGCCGGCAAAATAAAGAAGAAAATTTTCTTTTTCCAGCGTTTTATGTTTTTTTAAGTTGTTTTCCACGAATATAAATTTAGTTATCAAGGGTTTCCATGAATGTTTTATACTGTCTGAGCCGATATCTTCTCTCATGCAGATAATATATATATCAAATCCGAACGCTTTAAACATCCACGCGGCTGTAAGGGGAATTAGTTTTGAGCGTTCAAGCTTATATGAACGATTTAAAAAATTCCAATAGTCGTTTTGATTGCCGGAAACAGACGGTTTTTGAGCTTGTTTAAAAGCCGGAGTTGAAAAAACCAAACCGTCATCATATTCAAATCCGATTTTAAAGCCAAGAATGGTTATAACCGCGAATATAACCGCCCATGTTCCGACAAGAATTGATAATTTTTTTAATTTATCCATCCAAAGCGTGAGAATCGGGACCGGTTTTTTGATGGGTTTTTCCGTATTTTCTTCCATAATAAAGTTATGCTTGATAAATCAGACAACTCAAATTTCAAAATACAAATTACAAATATCAAATGCTCAACAAATTTAAGGATTCTTAATCTCCGGTTTGTTTTTTGCTATTTTCTGTAACCGTATGGGTTTGCGATTTCTGCGTAATTGCCATTTCAATATTTCAATAATGGATTTTGGTTTATTTACAAATTCAACGGCATGAGGCAAAATGGCGTATTCTTCTTCATTTAACATATAGTCGGCAATGGTTAACTGATATATTTTACCGGGTCTTAACCGTCTGTTTCTTATTTTAATTTCATGAGCGGCATTGTTTTTTATTGAGAAAGTGATGCCCGCGAATCCAAGACCTTTATTTAAATTGGCATTGATAATGGTTTCCAAGCTGCTGCCTCGTAATTTTAAATAAACTATATGAATATCATAATTCATAAGCGCGTAAACATTTCTTTTACTTATAGGACCTTTTGAAATATCTTCTTTTAGCTTGTCGGAGGTTATTAACGCGCCTTGAGCGCCGGACCATTTTTTCATGCATAGAGCTATCCAATTGGCCAAGGAGGATATTCCCTTGTCGCTTCTTTCCAAGGTTTCATAAGAGGCGCCTATTTTTTTATCAAAAATATCGGATATTTTTTTTCTATGACCGGTTTCCAGTTTTAAAATTTCCGCGTCTTCACCCAACTTCTTTTTATCCAGGGATATGGTTTTCCACGAGACTCCCGATAATTTTCCCGTTTTTGAATTTAGAGATATTTTTGTTCTTAAGGCTGAGGAGGAGTTTTTAACTTGATTAATGAAATAAGTGCGGTTTATTTTTAATTGTTTTTCTCGCGTCAAGCCGTTTACTATAACTATATCGGGGGCCCGATTGCCGCGCGCGATAAGTTTAAAAAAATCTTTCAGCGGAAAATCTTTTTTTAAAGGTTTGACATTAAGAAGCATAATCACTATTTTCGAACCGCTTTTCCTAAGAGCGTTAACATTGCGGGCTATTTCATAATTTTCTTTTTCAAGCCTGTAAAACGGAAGTGTTTTTGCCGAATTCAGATTTGCTGCGTCGAAAGTGTTTATTGAAAAAATGCCTATAGATGTGTTTTTTAAGTTAATGATATGACGGGGTTTCGCGTATTTCGCTCTCTCGCCGGTTTTAAGGTAGACATTTGAAGCCAGAATTGAAAACTTGGATTTCGGCAGAGTTTTATTTAAGGCTTTGGGAGAAAAGGAAAGATCTTTATTTCCAATCATTGCCAAAGAATAGCCGGTATGATTCATGCAATCTATCAGCGCGTTTGTTTTAAGCAATCTCCCTTCGGGAATAGTTGTCAGCCAATCGCCCATATCCACGACAATTGAATATTGTTTTTCATTTTCGATGGCTTTTTTTAAAACGGCAAAGCTTCCGATATCGCGTTTTTCAGGTGATAGCCAATCGGATATGCCCGATGTGGATATGATGATTATTTTTTCTTTTCGCGAACAGCCTGAAAATAAAAAAACAAAAACACACATTACAGTTGACGCAAGAAAAAAAGTTTTTCGCATATTTAAAATCCGCAACCCATAAATTTTAATTAAGCTTAATTATTCTATTGCCTTCGGGTTTTTCAATGGCAGAGGATGTTCTGATGCTTTGAATTAACACATTTCTTATGGGCATCATGGTATCATTCAAATCTTTGCTTAATGTGAAAGCTTTTCCACCCGAACCGCCCGAAGTAAGATAATTATTGGTTACAACGGTAAATTCATCGTTGGGTTTCACCAATTTTGAATTTATATAGATGTCGATATCGGTGGGATTATTGTTTTTATTTGTTTTAAATTTAACTTTCATGCCGGATATTTGCATTTTACTGTAAGAGTTTCTGAAATTGTCGCGCATGAGTTTTTTTATTAATTTTCCGGTCATCTTAAGCGTAACCAAGGTATTGTCAAAGGGCATAATTTGATAAATATCGCGCATCGTCAAAGGACCTTCAGTCATTACTGAGCGTATTCCGTGAGTGTTTTGAAAAGCCAAATCGGTTTTAGCGTGTTTTCTCATTACATCCGTCATCCAGTTTCCTATATCGGAGTCCAGCCCTTCTTTGCTTATTAGGAGCGAGACATTTGATTTTCCTATAATTTGAGCCATTTTTTTATTAACTTTTTTTGTGAATTTTTTTAAAATTTTATCAGCCTTTTTATCTTTTCCCGTTATATCCGTCCATAAGGGAATTACCAAAGCCGTAGCTTTTATGAATTTGCCCGTGGTATCATCAAATTCCAAATCCACTTTGGTTACATCCGTAAGGCCCCAGGAACTTTCACAAAGTAATGTTGAAGAGGCTTTGTCATAATATCCCTTTGGCAGAACTTTATGGCTATGGCCTCCGAATATAATATCGATTTCAGGAGCTGTTCTTGTGAGAGCCAGCGTTCCATAGGCATAAGATTTGGAAGGCAGAGTCCATGTTGAGATATCTATTCTTTCTCTTGTTAAGCCCGCCAACCCAAAGTGCGCGAGCCCGATTATAATATCGGGATTATGCTTTTTTATTTCCTTAACCCATTTTGCCGCTTCTTTAGCTTCATCTTTAAAATCCAAGTGTTTAACATAGGTGGGGAGAGTTGATGTTTTTGTGTGTTCTCCCGCCAGTCCGAGGATTGCTATTTTTTTGCCGGCTTTTTCCACTATCGTATAAGGTTTTAGATATTCGGGAGTTTTTCCGTTTTCTTTATAATAGATATTGGCACCAAGAAAAGGAAACTTTGCTTTTTTAACCAGGTGTTTGATATTGTTCTCGGTATAATCATATTCATGATTTCCCACTGTAACCGCCGAGTAGCCAAGATAATTCATCAACGCGACGCTGGCATTGCCTTTGGTAAAATTTCCTTCGGGAGTTCCTTGAAACATATCGCCGGAATCGATGATTATATAAGGGTTTTTTTCTTTTTTTAAAAGAGCGGATAATGCGGAAAATCCGCCTATTTCTCTTTTTGGGTTTTCTTTATTCCAACGGGCGGCTCTTGAAAAATACCAGCCGTGAATATCGGTTGTATTGTAGACGGATATTATTTCCGCGTTTAAATTGATTGATGAAAACAGAGTTACAATTAAAGCAATAATAAGGTTTTTTTTCATTGAGAACTCCTTAAATTAAGTTTTTCTGTTCCGGAGTATGCCAATTAGACGGCTAAACTTGAATTGATAATATGGCTTCGTTAATATCATCTATTGCGATGAAACAAGACTCCATTCTATCGTATATACTACTAAATTTGAGGTTTTCAATAAAATTATCTTTATCGTTGGAGATATCTGTTTTTGCAAGTTTTATTTCTTTTACGGATTGCGCGAAAATTTGTTTTATTTCAATTTTTAAACCGGAGTTTTTACTTGTTTGATTGTTTGATATAACCAGCTTTGAAAGTAGAATAAGGGTTCTTTCCAAATCAAGCAGAAGAGTTTTTAATGTTCTATTGAGCTCTATTTTATGAAAAGACAGTTCAAAAGAAATGTTTTCCATAAGCGCGCTTATATCCTTAAGTCCTTTTGTTATTTGGAGATATGAGGAGCTATTTTCCAGGGAAGAAAGTTTTTGATTAAAAAAGTCTATATCTTTATTAATCTTCAAAACTAAAATTTTAATTTCATTGGTTTTGTTTTGAGGGATTTTTTTTGTTATTTTAGCTAGGAAAAGCAGTAATTGAGATATGTTTTTTTTGTTATCGGGTTTTAATAAAAAATTCAGGATATTCATTGGCTGGAGGTTTGGTAAAACACTGTTTTTTTGAAATCCCGCTTATAGAGTTGTTCCATACTAAAGCTTAGACGGGATAAAAAAAACGGGAAGTGGTTAAGCTTCCCGTTTTTAGATTGTAAGACAATACAGAGATTATCTTTTTGAAAACTGAAAGCGTTTTCTGGCTTTTGGCTGACCCGGTTTCTTTCTTTCCACCATTCTGGGGTCTCTCGTTAAAAAACCGGCTTTTTTCATGGAAGTTTTAAAAGTATCTCCCATTGAGGCAATGGCTCTCGCTATGCCGTGGCGAATTGCTCCGGCTTGGCTCGAAATGCCTCCGCCTTCAACTTTAATGTAGCAGTCAAAGGTTTTGTCTTTCGTATACTCAAAAGGGGATTGAATAACATTTTTGAGTCTGGAATTATTTCCAAAATACGAGTCCATGGTTCTTGAATTAACGGTGATTTTATTCGCGCCTTCTTCGAGAAGCCTTATTTGAGCGACGGATGTTTTGCGTCTTCCTGTCGCTGATATGAAATTTCTTGATTTTATTTGGGCCATAATTGTCCTCTTATATTAGCTCTGTTTCTTTTCTGAAGCGGCTGTGGTTTTTTTAGTGACGGCCGGATTTGGAAATTGAGTCTGTTCTCCGGGGAATATTCTAAGTCTTTTAAGTCTTCTGTCTCTGAGACGATTGGACGCGAGCATTCTTTTGACCGCGAGATAAATAATTTTGGTCGGATCTTTCGCCAATTGTCTTTTATAGGGAGTTGTTTTTGCTCCGCCGGCATAGCCGGAGTGAGTAAAATAGAATTTATCTTCCATTTTATTTCCGGTAATTCTGACTTTGGCTGCATTGGTCACAACAACAAAATCTCCACAATCAATATGCGGTGTAAAAACTCTTTTATGCTTGCCTATTAAAAGGGAAGCCGCTTTTGTGGATAATCTTCCGAGAATCGCATCGCGAGCGTCTATAAAATGCCATTTTCGGGTTTTTTCCATTTCTTTCGGATTAGGTAAAGTTGTTTTCTGTATCATAGGTATTAATGATAGCAAATTCCCTCCACTCATTACAATATCTTAGATTAGCGTCCATCCCAAATTTTTCCTTCATGGCAGAAGTTTCTTCTTTCAACGGCTCCCTTGCCAAAAAACGCCGTTGAAGTTTTTCCTGTGGGAATGTATTCGTTTCC
>DAOWCC010000198.1 GCA_030639665.1 Elusimicrobiota bacterium
AGCGGCCTGTGGGAATAGTGGCGGATCTTGTCGGAGCGGTAGTGGATGAAACCACCATAAACTGGTCATGGGACAATGGCACAATAGCCGTGCCTCCGGGCAATTCAGACACTTATGTGGTATTTTCATCCAGCAATAATGTTTTCATCTCTACGGCGACTCTTTCCGATCCCGGCCTGTTCACACAAAATGGTTTAACGCCAAATACAATGTCTTCCATTAAAGTGGCGGGCTCAAATTTGGGAGGCTATGGAGATTTTTTAAAATCGTCAACTTATTATACTCTTGCCGCGACTCCTCAAAATCTAACCGTAAACAGCGCGAGCTTTGAAACGGCGGAACTTGAATGGTCTCCCAATTCCAACTCCTCCATTACCCGATATGAGCTTTCAATGTCCGCGTCCAATAATGCCGGCGATTGTTTCACGACGGATATATCAACTCCCGTTGTCTTCAATGACAATCATGTAAGCACAAGCGCGACTTTAAATCAATTATCCGCCAATCAATTTTATTGCTTTAGAGTCAGAGCCAGAAACGGCTCGGAAGTACTGACAACTTTTAGTAATGAGGCTTCAACCATTACGGTCGGCAATGTAAATAATGTGCAGGGCACGGCGATAAATATATCGGAAATACGCTGGTCCTGGGATCCCACTGAGGGAGCGGACCATTATAATATTTATGATATAACTGATGCCACATGCCCGGAAAACGCCATTCCCCTAAGCACCGGCAGTTTATCGGTGGAATACTATTCTCAAATAAATTTATCCACCAATACCAAACATAGCATAGCGGTAATGGCGGCGCACAACGCCGGCGGAGGACCCGTATACGGTCCCCTGTCCACATCTCACGATGTTTATACCTTGGCCGTCGCGCCTTTACCCGGAGTTCCAAACACCATTACCAATATTACCACCGGCAGTTTAAATGTTAATTGGATAGCAAACGGCAATCCTGAAGATACGCCGTATAAGGTTGAACTTTTTACAGAAGACGGCAGCGGTGAAATATATACGATAGGCACTGAAGTTTATATGCCGGGCCTAACTCCAAACACTTCATATTCGGCGATTATCACCGCATATAATGGCGATGAAATTCCAAATGAATCGACAGAACTTGGCACAAAATATACACTGGCTCAACCTCCTTTGGATGTAAACCCTTTACAAATAGCGATGTCGGGAGTCACAATCGCGTGGGACACAAATGACAACCCCGAAAACACTCATTATCAGGTAAGAGGCAGCACGGATAATTTTATAACCATTTCAACCTATGTGGCATTTTCCAATTATTTCACGGATAGTGAAATAGAAATAAACGGTTTACTTACGGACACCACCTATTATTTTGATGTGGCGGCGAGAAATAATGAACCAAATGACCCGGGAAAATTGAAAGAAACGGCAAAAATACAATGCGTTCCCAATGCTCTTACTCTATCGGGACCGGATAATGCTCCTCACGGCTCTGTAGCCGGCACCAGCGACCCGTCAAAAACGGTAATTATCGACGGTGAACTGCCAAACGGCAGATATGTGACAATGAGTATTCCGGCAGGTTCTTTTGCCGGAGCGACATCCATTGCCATATCATCTTCGGCAATAAATCGCTGCGGTTATCTTATAGACGGAAAGCCTCTCGCGGTGGCTATCTTTTCCAAAAACGCGGTTCAACCTCAAGTTCCGATAACTTTGACTTTGGATTATTCTACGGCTGAAGCCAATGATAAAATTACCGCCAATGAAAAAAAATTGGTGCTGGCAAGATATAATCCCGTGTCGGGACAATGCCTGCCTTTAAACACAACAGTAAATGTCGGCGTGAGAACAATCACCGCCAGCTTAAACCATTTCAGTGAATTCCAACTTATGCTTAAAACGGCGGCGGCCAATCTTAATAATATTTCGGTTTATCCCAATCCCTTTTATATCAATAGAGGACAAGGTTTCATCACGATAGATAATATTCCGGCCGGTTCCAAAATCAGAATATATACTTTATCGGGAACCAAAATATGGAGCGGAACCGCCACTTCAACAGGTTTGATAACATGGAATGGAGTCAATAAACATAATGAACTTGTGGCCAGCGGCATATATTTATGTGTTATAGATTCCTCAGCCGGCAAGAAAATAATCAAGCTTGCGGTTGAAAGGTAAAAATATGAAACTATTCATAAGAAAAAAAGCTAACCTTATAAAACTGTCGGCAGCGGCGCTTTTAATTTGCGTTTCAGCTTCACATTTAACAGCTGAAACTTATTTCACTTCAAAAGCCATAGGCACTACAAGCGCGGATTTTTTAAATCTTCCGATAGGCGCCAGAGCGGCCGCGATGGGAGGAGCCTATACGGCTATCAGCGAAGACGCTTCCGGTATTTTTTGGAACCCGGCGGGTCTTGTTCAAATTTCAAAATTGTCGGCCATATTTATGAGAACAGCTTATGTCGCGGACATAAACTATCAATATATGGCTTACGCGCATCGCATGAGTTATGATTCCGTTCTTGCCGCCTCCGCTTTGGTAACGGATATAGGAGCCATTACTCAAACCGATATCTCGGGAAACAGACTTGGAACTTTTACGCCTCAAGACCAAGTTATCACTCTTTCTTACAGCAAGGCTATTTTGGAATTTTCAGACAAAGAAAAAGATTTATCCATGGGAATATCCATAAAACACATAAAATCAAAAATAGTGTCTGAAACAAATTCTTTCGCCGGAGATTTTGGAGTAATGACATACAATTTTACCGCGCTTCCCTACAGACTCGGCTTAATGATTTCAAATTTCGGACAAGGCTTGAAATTCGACACGGAATCAAACGCTTTGCCAATGACATTAAAACTCGGCGGAGCGCTAAATCCTTTTAAAAACTTTTTACTCGCCGTCGATGTAGTGATGCCAAAACACGATAAAACAAATTTTGTTCTTGGCACAGAACTTAATACTCAACCCAATGAACTCACAAAATTAAGTATTCGAGGCGGCTTAAACAGCCAATTGCTCAGAGACGGTTTAAGCGGATTTAGCTTTGGTTTGGGAGCGACTCTTCATTTTTTCAGTTTGGATTACGCCTTTACTCCAATGGGCGAATTGGGAACCGCGCACAGAATGTCAATCACATTTGACTTCCCTTTCCGAAGCCCCGTCTTTGAACGCCGAGACAGAACTATTTTTACCAAGATGGATAAAATAGGCTATCTGGGACAATAGAGTCAAAAAGTCTTGGGCTAGGTGTTTTTATCTCTTGCTTTTTATTGTTGTGGCCCTCAAATCTTCCATTAGACTTGCTTTCCTCCATTATCTTTATCCTTTGTTTTTTAATTCGTAAAATTTTGTATTTTTACTTTCGCGCTTTGGCTTTATCGCTCTAAAAAAGGCTCCCGGCGGCTTTTTTTATTGACTTTCCCTATGAAATTTTATAAATTTATATGCTTGCGGAATAAATAATATTACAATTTAGAGGAACTATAAATGAAGGTTTTAGGCGAACATTTGGTTGTGGAACTTTATGACTGTAATTTCAAAAGTCTGTCCGATGTGGATAAAGTTCAAAATATCATGCTTCAAGCGGCAAAAGCCGCCGAAACAACAATAATAGATTCAATTTTCCATCACTTTACGCCTCATGGAGTTTCAGGCGTGGTTGTAATAGCTGAATCTCATTTTGCCATTCACACATGGCCCGAGCATAAATACGCCGCCGTGGACTTATTTACCTGCGGCTCAAAAACAATGCCGTGGAAAGCCTTTAAAGTGATAAAAAAACTTTTCAAATCCAAACATTTCAG
>DAOWCC010000120.1 GCA_030639665.1 Elusimicrobiota bacterium
CGTTAAAGAAACCATAATCCAATCCAAGACAAGGACATCGGCATATTTTTCGGAGTATTATAAGGGAATGACATTGGTTATAAACGACAAAAAGCTTAGGGTGGAAGATAAGCTGCCAAAAGGATTTGAATGTGGCGATAAAAAAGGAATCAATATCATTTGTGAGAAAGGGATAATTCAAAAAATTATCGTAAAATCCAGGGACGCGTATCTTAGCCGCACAGATGTCGCTGTTGGATACAATTTGGAAGATATAATTCGTTATTATGGCAAATCGGAAGAAGTGATAGTCAAAGGAAATAATATTGTGGCAAGATACCGGAGTATGGGACTTGATTTTGATATAAACAGAGACACGGAAAAAATAACTAAGATTACGATTTATATTCCGGAAGAAATAACACTGCCGTCCATAAGCATAAAATAAAACTGTTTTTATAGGACTTTCCTTACGATAGGGTAATTCCGCTGTACCTTAATTAGGGTTGGAGTGAGTGGACTACGCTATCGTGTCGTGTGTTGGTAGGACACAAGTTCTCGAGTTGCTATCTTGCAGAGATTTTTTATTTTAAAAGAAGCAAAGAGAATGCTGTAAGTCCGTAAGGGAGCGATTTCTGAGGTTTAGCCTTGAGAATAAGGTTTATGAGGGGATTTCACCGAAACGACGAGGATGTTTGAGTTAAAAAACATTGTTTTTTTCACGAGTTCCGCAGTCGCCGAATAAACCGAAATGAACAACGGCGTTAAAAACCTCTGCATGAGCGAGTCTGCGGACTTATAGGATTCTATCTATAATAAATATAGGACTGTGAAACTTTGCCAGTCATTTAAAAGTTTAATTTATACTTCCGATTTATTCTAAAATTTCAATTTGGCCGATAGAGGGTTGAGGCACTAAAGCTTTGCTGATGGAGCTTACTCCCTCGCCCACATAAAGAGCGGCAATCAAGACTACGCCGGCAAGCAGAACGCCTACAGCCACATTTCCTTTTTGCAATTCTTTTCCCGCTTGTAAGTTTCTATCCAATCGTCCGAATAGACGAAGCGTAATTTTTATTGTAATAAATGCCAATAACATTGACATGCTCAAATGTCCAAATGATATAAGAGTTATTTTCCATAAGTTTAATACGCTTTCACTTGGCGCCGACATATATAATCTGAACATATTAACAACAGATTCCATGCCTTTGTGAATTATCATGGAAGCGGAGAAAAGTATGGCCGCCATTAATATTCCCACCGCCACATTTCCTTTTTTAATTTCTTCTTCCATATTAAAATCGGGATTGGCTTTAATAAAAATCTTATAGGTAATAACTATTACCAATCCCGTCATTATTACCGCAAGTGAAAATTCAAACAAACTTACCATTAATCTTGTATTAAACATACTGCCTCCTGTCACATGGCGCCTATGGCGTTACGATTAGAGTTTCGCTTCTTGTCTCCTAATTACCTAATTGCCTAATTTCCTTGTCACCTAATTATCTACTTAAACGGCTCTATTCTATATCCATTTGAATTTTCCAAAAGAACGGATGTGTTATAGCCCACTCTGCCCGGTTCAAGCCATGCGGGCCCGGCCGGTTCAATCAGCACATATTCCAAACCATTATATCTGACAAACATATCCCCTTTACCGGGGATTCTTCTTATAGCCATTAAATAATGTCCCGGCACGGAAATGCCGACTAATTTTATACGATTCCAATTTCCCAATATAGAAGCCGCTATTCCTGTTTTTGTATCGCAGTCGCCCCAGCCGCTTAAAATAGCTTTTGCCGGCGGCAATAAACCGCCGGTGTGAACTTCTCCTTTCATCATGGGCGGAATTTTATAGCGGATAGCTGTTTGCACCATGGATAAAATGGAGCCCACCGTTTCTTCCGAACTATAGCCATTTTTTGTGGCGATTTTTTGAAAAGATAAAGCCAGCGGTTTCATCAGTTTTACATTTCTTTTTATTATCAATGGCATATCGCATTCAACCACATTGCCTATTCTCAAAGCGAAACCTCGCGAACGCAGAAGTTTGCGCAATTCATCTTCATAAGCCAGTTTAACAATATCCATAGCTTTATTTCCCGCTATCCGGTCTCCGTTTACTGTGGCTTTTGCCCAAGCTTCTTTCCGTTTTTTATCCCGCCGGCTTCTGAGATTGGCTATTTCGATATCGGTATAATTGTAATTTTTCAGATATTTCCGGTAATGAGGCTTATTCATTCCAAAATAAATGGAAAGATTATCGGAATTGAAATTACGAAATTTATACCGAGCGTGATAAACGCCGTCTTTAAGCCATAATCTTTGGGACGCGCCTTTCCTTGTTTCATTTTGTCCCGTGTCTTGAGACCTGGAGATATCCATGCCAACAGGTTTAATAATCAGTTTTTGCTCCCACTCATAAGAAAACTGAACGGATAAAACAAAGAGCAGGACAGTTAAAATAGAGGAGTAAATATAAATTTTTCGGCGAGTCATGGAATTTTAATTATAGCAATTGATTGCGATAATGCTTTAGTGAAAGGGGAAATTAGCTATAATTAATTCCAATTATGGAAATCTTGGCTCCGGCAGGCACAAAAGAATCTTTTATCGCCGCGATTAAAGCGGGCGCGAATTCCATTTATGTCGGTCTTAAAGATTTTAACGCGCGTAAGAACGCGAATAACTTAAATCTTTATGACCTGCAGGTTTTAACGGATTATGCCCACTCCCAAAAAGTTAAAGTATATCTTACATTGAATATTCTGATTAAGCATGAAGAAATAAACGGTGCCGTTCAAATAATCGCTCAAATTTCTCAAGTAGGTGTGGATGCCGTAATTGTGCAGGACTTAGGCTTGGCGCGTATAATACGCGATTGTTTTCCCGGTTTACGGCTTCACGCGAGCACGCAGATGGCATGCCATAATTCTTCAGGAGCAAAAGTATTGGCGGCTCTCGGCTTTAAACGCGTTGTTCTGGCCAGGGAGCTTACCCTATCGGAAATCAAAACAATTACAAAATCAAATAAGAATATTGAATATGAAATTTTCGCGCATGGAGCGCTTTGTTTTTCCATTTCCGGCATGTGTTTGTTTTCTTCGTTTATCGGTGGGCTTAGCGGCAATCGCGGCCGGTGCACACAACCCTGTCGCAGGATTTGGCATAGCAAAAAAGCTTCGGGATACTTATTTTCACCCAAAGATCTGGAGTTATTTGATTATCTGGATAAAATTCAAAAGACGGGCGTTTGTTCACTGAAAATAGAGGGAAGAATGCGGAGTAGTGAATATGTCTATAGGGCTGTGTCTCAGTATAAAACGGGCAAAAGAACCGCCGATTACGCGCGCCAGAAATCAAGCTGTCTTTTTTCAGGCCGTGATGATAAATTGTTTGAGCCGGATAAAGCGCAATGTCTTGGCATTAAGATTGGAGAATTCCCTGATTTTAAAGCCGAGATTGGCGACAGATTGCGTATTGTAAATCCAAAAACAGATAGTAATACCGTTTTTAAATACGGCGGTGAAACGCCTGATTTTGAGGGTTTTGAAAAAGGAAATCCGGTGTATCTGACGGGTTCGGGAGATTTTGACGAAATCGCTTTAAGCAAGAAGCTGAATGCCATTTATGCCGCTCATATCCGCAGAGATATTTCTCTTAAAGCTTCTTCTAATCAATATACCAATCTTATTGCCAGAGTCTGGCCTTCGCCGGAAAAGAAAGCGGAAAAACTATGGTTTAAGATTGATGATGTCGAATGGCTGAAATTTCTGGATTCCAAAAATATTATCTTTGCCGTTAATCAAAACAATCTTCGGCAGATTCCTCAAAATGTTATGGTTGAATTGCCTCCCTTTATCGCGGAGAGAGATATAAACGATTATAAGCGTATCGACGCCAAAGGCTATGTTCTCAATAATATCGCTCATATCGATATTGCCGGAGAACATGCCGAGAAAATAGCGGGTCCTTATTTATATGTCTGGAATGCCTATGCGGCCAGAGCTTTAACTGATTTGGGTGTAAGCAAGTTTTTCACGGCATGGGAAGACGACACTTTAAATATCAGGCGCTTAAAATTTCCTTTAATAGTCAATTTGTTCGGCAAACCGGTAATTACGCGTTCAAGAATGTTAACGAAAGAACATGATTACGGCGCGGTTGTTTCCGATAAGAAAGATATTGAACTGGATCAGTTTATGGAAGGAAATCTCAGTCTCTTGGTCACTAAAATACCTGTCATGCTTTTTAACGCGAAAGAAAAGCTGAAGAGTATAGGTATAAATGAATTTTGTCTGGACCTAAGCTATATTAAGCCCGATGAAAAGTTCTTAAAAGAGCTAATGCGCGCTTACGCGGCCAACACAAATTTTGAAATCTCATCAAAGTTTAATTTTAAGAGGGGAGTGAAATAAGTCGGTTCAATTTAAGGCAATAAAAAACGGCGCGTCATAATGACGCGCCGTTTTTTTTTATTATTAAATTCTATAAATATTACCAATCAAGCAAGGGCTTGAACATCGGCATTGTTCTTATCCATGTTTCTTCAGTGTTAATGGATTTATTTTCTTTATTGTTTTTGTTGGGAGTCGGAATAACGCCTTCACCGTCTTTGTCGGTATAAGCTATTGTGCTCATGCCAAAGTAAATAGGGTATTTTATTTCGGAATAAGCTATTTTAAAGTAACCTTCGTCTCCCCATTTTTCGCTCCAACTGTTTTTCACTATAAAATATTTTTCAGCGTCATTATATCCTATGACCACCACGGCATGTCCGCCCAGTTTATTACCGGTTACATGGCTGTAAATTCCTGATTTATAATGCATGAAATCTTCATAAACCATTAAGGCTGTGGGCATAGGTCCGTATTCAACTAAAGCTTTTTTAAGGGAAATTTCACTGCGATAAATGGTTTTCCAATTACTTATTTTATAGGCCTTGCTTTGCCATCCTTCCTCTGCGCTTGAGCAGTTTCCATCGGTAGCTGTGTAAGGATAAAATTCTTCCGGCGGTAGGCCTGTGTTTTCCAAATAACTCGCGTTTAATCTTCCGCCATTGCATGAGCCCGTTCCACTGCATGAAAGCATTACCTGTTCGGATAAATCAAGGTCTATTCCCGGAGTGTTTTGACTCAAAAGAACATAAGATTCCAAACCTCCGGTCATCGCGAAAGCCCAGCAACTGCCGCATTTACCTTGATTTCGGATATTCGTAACATAATTGCCGCCCGCTTTTCTCCAATCTAAAGAGGGAGGCGGTTCGACGGAAAATTCTTCATCCCCAAGCGGAGGAGCAGTTATAGGCTCAAACGATAAGCCCACATAATTTTGCCATTCGGCCCATGATTTATCTGAAAGAATTGTTTTTCCCGCTGTCCATTTCGCACCACTGGCGTCAATTAAAGCTTGTATTTGAACAACTGTTTCTTTAACATCTCCGGCATATTCTTTTTGGCTGAATCCATTTGTATTAAAAAATATCACCGTTGCCATAATGGCCGCGGTAAAAATAAAACCTCTTTTCATTTTTTTCATTGAAGAACCTCCATAAATTGACTTATACTTGCCCCGTTAGAGATAAGTCACTTAACGAAAAAGTAACAAGTTGGTTTTTTACTTACATAGCTCTAATGGGGTCTTTTTCACATTATATACAATTATTTTTTGCGCAAGGAAATAGAAAAGTAAAATGTGACAGCCTCTTAGGTCGATGTTTGTTTTTTAGCAGAAAAGGGGACGGTTCTAATTAATTAAAGAATTTGTTAAAATAAAATTATGCCTAGAATAAATCGACTAATTATAGAATCAGGGATATACCATATCATATGCAGGGGAAATAATCTCAATAGAATATTTAAAAAAGAAGCCGATTATGAACATTATCTTTATCTTCTTGAAAGTTTGAGAGAGGATCATAAATTCAAGTTGTACCATTATTGTCTAATGCCGAATCATGTTCATTTGATGTTGGAAACAACTAAGGATACGAATTTACCCAAACTCATGAAGCAGATTAATTTAAGTTATTATTTTTATTTTCGCAGGCAATATAAATATTACGGACATTTCTGGCAAGGAAGATACAAAAGCATGTTAATATCGAAGGATGAATATTTGCTTATGTGTGGAAGATATATAGAGAATAATCCTGTTAAGGCTAAAATGGTAAAAAAAGCGGAAAAATATCCGTGGAGCAGTTATAGAGTTTATGGTTTGGGTATAAAGAATGAATTAATAGATGAAAACCCTTTGTATAAGACTATGGGAAAAGATAAGAGAAACAGAGAAAAGAAGTACAAAGAGTTTCTTAAAGAAGGATTAAAGATAAAATTTAACAATAGATTTTTAGGCGGAAAAACTTTTATAAAAAAGATGGAAAAGAAGTTTGGGGTTAAGAATGTAGAAAAGGGACCGGGCAGGCCGCGCAAAACACAAAAGAATTAGAACCGTCCCCTTTTACAGAAGCGCACACAAAGATAGATAATAATCCCGTTGTGCAAAAGCAAATTATTGATGAGATTATTAGAATTGTAAATACCAAATAAAATAAGGTGGCTTTGTATTTATGACTAAACTAGAAAAACTAATGGGGTTGAATGATATAAAACGGATATTGAAGTTTGGTTTATATAGTGGTGTTTATGGTTTCATATTTCATATATACTTACTTTTTTCCAATTTGGTAATGGGTGGTCTTGATATTAATGGGGTAATATATTATGAATTAATCAATCCCATATATAGGCTATTTAGAATTGGGGTATTTCCTGAAACAAGCAATATTGTTAAAACAATTAGTGATATATTGTTGTATGAATGTGGATGTTATGTCATAGGATTGCATTTAATGCTTATGATTTGGGGTATACTAATATGGATATTAGCGGGTGTCTTTTTTGCTACTGTGGCCTATATGATTTTTATTTATCCATTTCGTGTTTTGAAAATTAGAATTGAGAAATTTAGATATATTAACACGTTTCAAGTATTCCATTGGAATAAATGTTTTCAGCAAGGGGTTTTATGGAGTTTTTTTTTGGTTGGTGTTGTTTCTTGTATGGTTTTGCTCTCCTACTTGGATTTGTTCTGAACAATACAATATAAAGGATATTACTCTCTTTTTAAAAACATTGTTTTTCCCTGTCATAAGTGTGGTAGCGAATATAAAAAGTGCATTTGTTCTTATTTTTATGTTGTTTCTGTATTGGTCATTAATAGGTTATTTAATCGGATTAATGATGGATTGGTATTCAAAAAGAAAACTGCAAAAACAGGAAACCAAAAAATAAATAAAGTTTAATTAGCGGGATTTAAAATGATGGGCACGCAAATAGATTATGCGGTAACGCCGTTCGGAGAATTGGGCAATGCCCAAAGAATAACGGTTAAACGAAAGTTTTAAAGGAAGTGTTGATTCTTTTCCAATCCCTAAGCGTTTTTTGTAGTCGATAATGTCAAGAATTTTGTGTAATTTCTTTTAAAGGCTTCTCTCTCCAAATATTATTCTGCCTATTAAAGACGGCAAAAATTATTCTTTCCATACTTTCCGTATTTGTAAAACAACTA